>ONXE01000014.1 GCA_900321775.1 uncultured Bacteroidales bacterium | reverse complement strand
GGTGCAAAATTACTGCTTTTTTTTGACATGACCAAATATTTTCACAAAAAAATATCAAAAAAGTGCATTTTTACCCCAAAATGACCCGTTTTAGGGGGTCAGAATAGTGATTTTCTCGAATGAATAGCACTAAATAGGGAGAAAATGTGGAGAAATGGGGCTAATAAGACTAAAGACTAGTAAGACTAATAGGACTTATGGGAGCTATAGGGCAATGAGGGTGAGACATTATATATTATACGCGGGCGCGCGTGAGATGGAGAATGTGAGAGAAGGAAAACGAGAAAAAAGAAAGATAGATAGAAAGCGCTGCGCGCTTGACAGCCCATAGGGAAATTTTGGAGTATCCCCCAAACACTCAATCAAAGATTGCACGATGTTTGGGGAATTACTCCAAAATCATAACACCGCCTTTGGCGGTTTGGCTGTCTTCACAAAACGCAGAAAAAGAAAGAAGAGAGAAAAGAGAGGTAAGAGGTAAGAGGTAAGAGGTGAGAGGTGAGAGGTGAGAGGTGAGAGGTGAGAGGTGAAGTGAGAGAAGAAAGAGAGGGGAGAAAGAACGGAGATGGTAGCAAGCTCCCTTCATCAGGTCCCGATAAAAGTGGTTTGAGGATGTGCGCGTGTGTATTATACGTAGTATAATACTATAGGAGAGTGTGTGAATGAAAAAAAATGACTATACAAGAAGGATGCAACTATAGGAACGATATAGAACGGGAATGCGGGATCATATCCCGCGTAATGGACGAAGCTTACCGACATTCAATGCGGGGCAAGTGACAAAGTAAGACTGGGGTGGCAGAAACTACAAGCATGTGGCTGTAACTACAGGTATGCGGCTGTTTGGGCTGCGAGTCTGGCATTGTTAAGCACCAGCTGGATGTTAGAGGCCAATGAATCGCCGCCAGTAATGTCTTTGATGCGTGCGAGCAAGAAAGGAGTCGTCTCCTTGCCATGTATGCCTTGTGCGCGGCACTCTGCAACAGCCTGGTCGATAGCAGCATTGATACGCTCCGGGTCCATCGAGTACTGTTCGGGGATAGGATTGGTGACCAGCATTCCTCCGTGGAGCCCCATCTCGAGTTTGGCGCGGAAAGCAGTTGCCAGCTCTTGGGGCGTGTCGATTCGGTAATCGACCTTGAATCCGCTCTTGCGCGTATAGAATGCGGGTAATTCTTCCGTGCCATAACCAATTACAGGCACACCTTTGGTTTCCAGATACTCCAGCGTCAGCCCCAGGTCCAGGATTGATTTGGCTCCGGCGCAGATCACCATCACAGGAGTCATAGCCAGTTCCTCCAAATCGGCAGAGATGTCCATAGTGGTTTCCGCGCCCCTGTGAACTCCCCCGATGCCGCCTGTTGCAAAGACTTTGATTCCAGCCATGTGGGCGATAATCATAGTGGTTGTGACCGTTGTTGCACCATCTTCCCCTCTGGCGATAAGTACGGGTAGATCTCGACGCGAAGCTTTAGTCACTCCTCTTCCTTTGTGCCCCAGATACTCAATCTGGTCTGGTGTGAGTCCGGCCTTGAGTCGTCCTCCGATGATAGCTATTGTGGCGGGAACAGCGCCGTTTTCGCGGATGGTTGCCTCCACTTTGAGAGCGGTTTCGACATTCTGCGGGTACGGCATTCCGTGCGAAATTATCGTTGATTCAAGCGCCACGACGGGTTTTCCGGCGGCCAGCGCTTCTGCCACTTCGGGCGAACAATCCAAGTATTTATTCATATCGTAGATTCTTTATTTCTTCACTTACGGCATTGGGGCTTTCGACCGCAGCGCGTGCACAACGGAGTCCCCAACGGGCTGATTCTTCGATGTCGGCTTCGGGTCCGGCATGTACTATTCCTGCAAGCAGAGCATCGCCGCCACCTGTCACGTTTCGGACCTTGGAGGGCAATGCAGGGAAGTCGTATTTCTGTCCTTCGGCCTCAACGCGCAAACCTTCGGCTCCTAAGCTCACGTACCTGCGTTTGCAGCAGTTAACACCAGTAAGTTCCACATTTTCAATGGCATTGCACTTGAGTGCGAAGAAGGACTTGCGGTGCGAAAGATCAACCGCTTTGCGAATCCTACCAGCCTTCGCAACTGACACAGCATCCAAGAAGAGAGGTTTGTCGCAATGGTCGATGAGCCACGCGAGTGCCTCGGCAGAACTATTGGCATCGGCCACAACGGCGTCAGCAGTATTGATTTGTCGAATACGTTGTTCCAACCATTCAGGCGTCATACCTTCGGTTGCGTTCATGTCAGCCACTCCTCCGACCAGTTCTCCATCAGCGTTGTTGATGGAAACGAAGAACGAATTGGTTCCATCATCCGCTATTTGGCAATGGTCCGTCCGGATTCCGAGTTCGGCACATGCACGTGCAATAACCGAGCCGAAAAGTCCGCCGCCGAAAATTGTCAGGAGTTCCACGTCGTCGCCGAGCAAGGTCAAGTTGTGCGCGATGTTACGCCCTACTCCACCCCATGACACTTCAACTCTGCCGGGGTTGGAATCTCCGAGCCGGAACGCTTCAGACGAAGTGGCTGTAATATCCACGTTCGCCCCTCCTATGACGCATATTTTTCTCATAAACTTATCCTCTTACCAACAGAAAAGAAGCCTCGCCGGACAACAACAATTCTTTCGCCGTTGCCGGGATGAAGACTGTTTGGCCTTTATGGAACTGCAATTGCTCGCCGCCTTCGCTTAACGTGCCTGAACCGGAGAGACACAGTAGCACGCGGAAGGACTCGTTGAGTGACTCCAGGGTTATGTTTTCGGCCTTGAGCATACAACGATCCACTTGGAAATAGGGGCTACTACAAAGCAGCTCGTGCACAAATCCAGTAGTTCGGCGCAACACTCGTTTGGGCTGGCTGAGGGGGTGGCTACCGAACAGTTTTACGACATCCAGCGCTTTTTCGATATGCAAAGTGCGCGGTTTGCCATCTTTACCCAAGCGCCCATAGTCATAGAGCCGGTAGGTGAGGTTGGAACTCTGCTGAATCTCAGCGACAAGCACCCCTTTGCCAATGGCATGGATGGTGCCTGCCGTGATGAAAAACACATCGCCGCTTTGCACAGGAATATGATTCAGGAAACGATCGACGGTACCATTCTCCAAACTGTGGCGCAGTTCTTCCCTCGTGGTACTTTGGTTGAGGCCAAATACTATTTGCGCTCCGGGTTCTGCATCGACGACATACCACAATTCCGTTTTTCCGGCTTGTCCGTTTTCCATGCGGTTAGCGTAGTCGTCGTCGGGATGGACTTGCACCGAGAGGTCATCTTTCACATCTATCAATTTGACCAAAATGGGCAACGTACCCGAGGCACTAACAGATGGTGTAGTGCCCAGATACTCAGGATGTTCGGCCAGCAACTCAACGAGCGACTTTCCTACTTCAGGCCCCGATGCCACATAGGACGGACCGTCGGGATGCACCGAGCATTCCCAACTCTCCGCGAGTGGATCTTCTTGCAGGAAATCCTTGCCGAACTCAGTCTTGAGCCGTGTCCCACCCCATATATAATCTTTGCCCGAAGGCTTCAAGAGAAATGATTCCATTTACCTATTCATCACATTTAGCCTGCAAAGGTACCGCTTATTTTTGATGATGCCAAAATCAGAAGTTCTCCGCCTTGAGTTGGAAATAAGCCTGTGGGTGGTCACAAACAGGGCACACCTCGGGTGCTTTAGGCCCAATGACGATATGTCCGCAGTTGCTACACTGCCAAATCCTGTCGCCATCACGTGAGAAGACGATGCCTTCCATGATATTGCTCAACAGTTTCTTGTAGCGCTCTTCATGTTCGCGTTCGATGGCACCTACCATTTCGAATTTCTCAGCAATTTCGATGAAACCTTCCTCACGTGCTTCCTTGGCCATTCGGTCGTACATATCAGTCCATTCGTAGTTTTCGCCTTCGGCAGCATCCCTCAGATTTTCGGGGGTAGAAGCCACACCGTTGTGCAGATATTTATACCAGATTTCAGCGTGTTCTTTTTCGTTAGCAGCGGTCTCCTCGAAGATTTTGGAGATTTGTACATAGCCATCTTTTTTGGCCTTGGATGCGAAGAACGTGTACTTGTTGCGCGCCATGGATTCGCCAGGCGAAGGCTTCCATGAGATTCTTTTCTGTCTTGGTTCCTTTCAGATTCATAATTGCTTCATTTTAGAGGTTAGATTATTTAGAAGATGGATTATAATATGCCTTGTACCATTCTGCAAACTGTCTCAATCCTTCCCGCAAAGTGATCTTGGGGGTAAAGCCGAAGTCTCGCTCCAATGCAGTGGCATCAGCATAGGTCGTGGGCACATCGCCGGGCTGCATAGGAACCAGTTGCTTGTGACTTTCAAAGTCATAATCCTTAGGCAGCACACCCGCACGTATCAGTTCCTCTTGCAAGATATTTACGAAGTCGAGCAGATTCTCCGGTTGTCCGCCACCGATGTTATATACGGCATAAGGCGGTACAGGCAGTCCGTCCTCGCCATTTTTGCGTTCCGGTGCCCCTTGCATCACGCGCACGATACCTTCTACAATATCATCCACGTAAGTAAAGTCGCGACGACAGTTGCCGTAGTTGAAGATTTGAATAGTCTGTCCTTTGAGGAGCTTGTTGGTAAATCCGAAATAGGCCATATCAGGGCGACCGGCAGGACCATATACCGTGAAGAAACGCAGTCCCGTAGTCGGAATGTTGTAGAGTTTACTATAGCAATGTGCAAAAAGTTCGTTGCTCTTCTTGGTAGCAGCGTAGAGTGAAACGGGGTTATCCACCCTATCTTCCACGGCAAACGGCACTTTCTTGTTGCCACCATAGACCGAGCTGGATGAAGCGTACACCAGGTGCTCTACGGGATTGTGGCGACAGGCCTCCAGAATGCTATAGAAACCTATCATATTACTTTGGATATAAGCATCGGGATTCTCTATCGAGTAGCGCACTCCGGCTTGAGCCGCGAGATTGACAACCACATCGAACTTGTACTGAGCAAACAGCTTGTCTATCAACGTCTTATCAGCCAAATCGCCCTTAACAAACGAATAGTCAATATGCAGTTGCTCGCTCTTTTGTCTCAACAGATCCAAACGATACTCTTTGAGCGAGACATCGTAGTAGTTGTTCAAGTTGTCCAGATTGACGATCGTGGCGTTTTTTGTATCTTCAAACAAGCGTTTTATCAGATTGCTGCCAATAAATCCCGCTCCGCCCGTTACCAGTATTTTCTTGTTGTTCAAGTCAATTCTTTCCATATTTCATATCGTTAATTACCATATTTTTCCACTGCCTCGCGGTACGTGTCGAGGCTTCCGATGTCAAATCGTCCGGCTGTCATTTGCCATGCGTGCATAGTGGTATGTTCCACCATATAATGCGCCAAGTTGCCCGGAGCGTCTTTGCCACAGCCGTTCTCTATCGAATGACGGACTAGTTCGAGGTCGTTCTTTAGATAGATATAGAAAGGCGGTACAGCCCAATGCGACTTGGGATTTTGCGGCTTCTCTTCTATTCCAAGCACCTTGTTGTTAGAGTCAAGCTCAGCCACCCCTGTTCGTTGTAGTTTCTCTAATGAAGGTTGCTCGTGACACATGATACATGAGGTATCTTTTTGCTTAGCGAAATCTATAAATTCGCGGAAACTGAAGAAGAGCAGATTATCCGCAGCAACGACCAAAATCCCCTCCGGATTCTCTCGCATAGAGGGAGTGTTTAAAACCAAGAGGAGATCGTTGACGGCTCCAAGGCGGGTATCGTTGGTCTCTGTGCCATCATCGATAATTGTTATTGGCTTGGAATAATGCTGCTCTGTGGCCCATTGTTCAAAGATGGGGGCAAACTTATGATTTGTCACTATGATATGCTCAGTGATATCATCGATTGCATCGATATCATCAAGCATACGACCGAGAATGGTGCTATTACCAATTTTTAGAAGCGGCTTGGGGAAGTTTTTTGTCAGTTCTCCCAGCCTTGTGGCATACCCAGCGGCTAATACGATATTTTTCATACAAATCTTGCTCCATCATCAGGGCGAACCCAGAAGACTCTAAATGTGGTTTCATATTCAGGGAACTTAGCCAAATACTGCTTCGTCACCTCTGTTTCTATCTGCTCCTTACACTTCGGATCCACCAGCGCAATGCAAGCACCCTTGAATCCGGCACCGGAGAAACGGCCACCATACACACCCGGTAGGCTATGCATAATCTCATAGATAGCTATCAGCTCCGGCGAACCGCATTCGTAGTTGTGGATACTCGATTCACAAGAGTCAAAACTCAGTTTGCCGAAAAGCTTCAGATTGCCTGTTTCCCAGGCGGTTACGCCCTGACGAACGCGGCGGTACTCGCTGTAGAAATGCTCTGCTCTACGTGCAAAACGGGCCGGCATAGCAATACGCGTCTTGTCGTACGTAGCTTTCGGAATATCGCGTAGGAAAGTCTTGTCGAAGGTTTTCAAGGGCTGCTCGGTATAAGCCAGCATATTCCACGCTGCGGTCTTGCACTCGTACACACGCAGGTTGTAATCGCTATTCACGAGGCTACGCGTGAGGCCGGAGAAAAAGATGCCTATCTCAAAGTCAGGCATACTCGGGTTGCGCTTGATGATTCGCCACTCGTTGCTGTCGCAATCAAGGAAAAGCAGGCCATCTTTTTTACCCAAGGCGATACAAGCCTGATCCAGCAAGCCATTGTTCAAGCCTATATATTCGCGCTCGGCCTCGGAAGCTATCTTCACCACCTCGAACGGCTGCAGCGTGATGTCATTGGCCTTGGCAAATGCCATCACATATGCAATAAGCACAGCGGCTGAGGAGGACAAGCCACCTACGGGCAGCGAGCCTTGAATCACGCCCTCGATACCTCGCTTCAGTTCAAAACGCTTACGCAGCGCATACTTGGCACCGCGGGCATAATCGCCCCAATGTCCTTCTTTGACTTGGGAAGGCGTGTTAACATGGAACTCCACGTCACCTTCAAACGTGAGGGACGAAAGTTTTACAAGGGAATCCTCGCGGACGTTAAACCAAAGATCCACGCCCTTGTCGATGGCAAAACCGGTGACCAGGCCGTGCTGGTGGTCCACATGTGCGCCAATCGGGCACACGCGATATGGACTAAAGATGTGGTACTGATAATCCATGATATCTTGTTTTTTGGCTGCAAAGGTACAACAAATTTTTGAAATATGCAAGTTTTTTGACAAAAAAAACACCTTTTTACCCCATTAAACTCAATAAACCAGCCAAACCTATCCCACAACTCTTGCATAATTCAGAAAAAAGCAGTACCTTTGCAGGGCGAAACAAAAATAAAGAGACTCAGGCAATTGCGTGATTAGGATGCGAGCGGAATATGAAATAGCACGGCGATTGCACTTCTCGGACAACGGGTCGAGTGGTGCGGATGGTACTACAGGACGAAGGATGGCTCGTCCGGCCGTTCGCGTAGCCGTGGGTGGCATAGCATTGGGAGTAGCCGTGATGATTGTGACACTAGCCGTAGTGTTTGGTTTCAAGCAGAGCATTCGTGACAAAGTGATTGGCTTTGGCGGACACATTCAGGTGGTTAATTTTGACAACAATAGCACCTATGAGATGCAGCCTATTCTGGTCACAGACAGCCTATTAGAACGGCTTCGTTCTATTCCCGGCGTAGTGAGTGCAACGCCTTTCTGCACCAAACCCGGTATCATCAAAACGGACGATGCGTTCGAGGGGATTGTACTCAAAGGTGCGGCTGACATGTCTTTCTTCGAGCAAAACCTCATAGCAGGCCGGTTGCCCGAGAATCCCAAGGAAGTGTTGCTGTCGGAACGTCTGTGCAGGAAGTTACGTCTGGGGTTGGATAGCACGTTTTACTGCTATTTCGTGGAAGAGGACGTACGCGTTCGCCGCGTTACCATCTCCGGCATATACGACACCGAGTTCGCCGACTACGATGATATGTTTGTGATAGGCGACATGGCCACGATACGTCAGCTAAACCAATGGGATGAAATCCAAGCATCCGGTATAGAGGTGAGAATCAGTGACTTTAGTCAATTGGACGAAGTGGCGAACGAGGTGTATTTCGCTACAGCGAACCGTATGGATGGCGAGGGTAACGCCTACTACACACAGACTATCGAGGGCCTCAACCCCACAATCTTTGCATGGCTCAGGCTGCTGGACATGAACGTGGTGGTGATTATCATCCTGATGCTGGCAGTGAGCGCGATGAACATTATCTCGGGACTGATCATCCTGATTTTGGGTAGCATTCAAACCATCGGACTACTGAAATCACTGGGCGCAACGAACCGCTTTATCCGCCGCATTTTTCTTACGGACGCGGCCTTCCTGGTAGTTGAAGGTATGGTGTTAGGTAACGTGCTTGGACTTGTGTTATGCTGGATTCAGCACACATTCCACCTGCTGCCATTGGACCCGACATCGTACTACGTAAGTTTCGTTCCGATAGCCTGGACATGGAGTGCCTGGGCGCTACTGAACATAGGGACACTCGTGTTGATTATGCTGATTTTGCTGCTGCCTGCATCAATTGTGAGCCGCATTTCGCCGGCACGAACGATGAAATGGGAATAATTTGAAAATAGAAAAAGATATGAAGAAGATTTTAATTATCGCAGTGGCCATGTTGGCCCTGATGGGTTGCAACCGCACATGCAAGCCCGATGAGGTTCGAACCAAGGAATATACGTACGAAGAGTACTACGCTTTGGCGCAGGGGCGTGTGGATAGTCTATACGTGTCTATAGCCCTGGATTTTCCGGTGGCTATGGCTGATAAAGAGGTGTTGAGCACCATTCAGCGGAGTATCAAAAACGAACTCTTTGGCGATGCTTACCAAAACATGGATATCCAGCAAGCCATCGAGGCGTACACTGCTATGCTGAAAACCGAGTACAAACAGAACAACCTGCCACTTATCGCAGAAGGTGCGCACGAAGAACTGTTGGATGCTATTTTCTCCGAGCAACATATCATCACATCGATGATTATGGACATTCACAATAGCATCCTCAGTTACGCCGTAGAGCGTTACGTATTCACCGGTGGAGCACACGGCAGCAACTATCGCGTTTTCTACAATTTCGATCTATCCAATGGCCGGATGTTACACGAGCAGGACATCTTTGCACCCGGTTTCGAGGAACCGCTCACAGAACTGCTGTTGACCAATATGGTCAATCAAAACGAAGAAATTCAGCTTATCGAGGACCTGAAGGAGTACGGCTATAACGTGGATGAGATCCACCCCAACGACAATTTCTTCCTCACGGACAGCAGTATGGTGTACGTTTTCGGTCAATATGAGATTGCACCGTATGCCCTAGGGGAAACGGAGATATCCATCAGTTACGACCAACTGCGTCCGCTGCTTCAGGAAGCAAGTGGCCTTTAAGGTTGGACACGCGAGGTTTGATATAAAAAGAATGAGAGACCGTATGGCCTCTCATTTCTTTTATTTCTTCTTTTTCTTCTGCGTTTGAGTAGCTTGCGCAGGCTTGTAGTCCTTGGGCACCAACTGCCAGCCGTGCTTCAGGTCAAAACCGTCGAAATCGCAAGACAACCGTCCGTTAGACAACAGTTCCACGTCTTCGATGATGCGCTCGCGCTCTACCTGGTCCTTGTTCCAAGCCAGATATTGTTGCTTCAGTTTGTTGGCCAGACGACATATCAGGTAGTGCCTGCGCTCGGTGTCTTCCTCGGCAATGGCCTCCTGAACCATGTTTTGGATGATGCGCCCGTAGTGACGCATTTGTATCGGCGTTGTGTTGTAGGGCAACTGATCCGGGTTGAGATGCAGTTCCTCCGGATGCGGTTTGCCGTACGGCCAATCTATATCCAGGCGAAAGTCCGACATAATTGCCAAGTGGTCGTAAACCACGTGACGCGACTCTTCCTGACGAAGATAAGGAAACAGACTCTGCATCGTTGTGATGATGCCGGCCACACACTTCTCACGCTCAGCGCGATCTTCAATGGTAAGAGCGTACTCTACCATATGTTGCACGTTGCGCCCATAATCGCGCATCAGCAACTTGCCTTGCAGGGTTGGATAGTCCATTATTTCTGCTTAATAAGATAAATCATTGTCGGATAGTGGTCCGAATAGCCGTTCTGCCAAACTCCTCCTTTGTGTGTACGCAGCGGAGTGCCCTTGTCCTTGCCTTCTTGAACGGTCAAAAACGGTTTATTGAAAATCTCTGCCTGCCAGTAACTCCATTTGTCTTTCGAGCGTTCAGCATGCGCCAATGGTCCCGAGATGATGATCTGGTCGAAGAGGTCCCATGCTCCGTTGTAGGCTAGAGAACCGATGCCACGGTCCAGCGTCTTCCACATCGTGTTGAAGAAGCCTTGAGGCTCTACAGCATCGCGGTCCTTGCGCGCACCCAACACGTCCGCGCACGAGTGATTATAAGGGTCATCGTTCAGGTCGCCCATGATGATAATCTTGGCACCCGGATCTTTCATATAGAGCGAATCGGCAATATGTTTGCATAGCATAGCAGCTGTATCACGAGTGGCGCGACTACTTTCCTCGCCACCATAGCGCGAAGGCCAGTGGTTGACGATCACATGAATCTTGTCGCGCACGATACCCTTGTCATCCTTCAGATAACCACTTACTAACAACTGCAAACGGCTCTTTACCACACCTCCATCTGCGTAGTGTGCTTTCAACTCATAACCAATAGGTTTGCCTACAGGTGTAAAATAACTTGGATTATACAATAAGCCCACGTCCACACCACGGCGGTCAGGTCCCTCCAACAATATAGGCACATAGTTGCGGTCTGCTATCTCAGGCTGCTTTACCAAGTCTTGCAGGCAGCCGATGTTCTCCACCTCGGATACACCGACAATCACTGCGCCCAATGGCGATTTGTCCAAGCCGAACTGAGCAATGGCGGAGGCCATCTTGTGCAACTTGTTCACGTACTTCAATCCCGTCCAATGGTTGCCTCCATTGGGAAGGTATTCGAAGTCGTTTTTGCCTTCATCATGAATGGTGTCGAACAGGTTCTCCAAATTATAGAACGCAATGCAACGCACGACGTAGTTGTTGTCACCGCTCTGAGCATAAAGGCCCATTGACAAGACCATCATACTCAAGATGAAAAGAACTTTTTTCATATGATTAGATGTGTTTGTTCCGTTTTTGACACGTTTTTGTTCTATTTTGACACGAATTAACTCGTTTCAGGGTGCAAAGTTAGTAATAATTTTTGACATATGCAAGCGTTTTAGGTGAAAATGTTCACTTTTTTCACTTTTTGCTTGCATAATTAAAAAAAAAGCATTACCTTTGCAGTCGATTAATGAAAAATACATTATGTCATCAGTAAATAAGGCGATTTTGATTGGTAACGTTGGGCAAGATCCTGAGGTGCGTTACTTGGAGAGAGGAGTGGCAGTAGCCACATTCCCGTTAGCGACGACCGAGCGCGGTTTCGTTATGCAAAACGGAGTGCAAGTTCCCGACAAGACAGAGTGGCACAACATCGTGTTGTGGCGCAACTTGGCGGAATGGGGTGAGCGGTATATCCGCAAAAGCATGAAACTATACGTTGAAGGCAAACTTCAGACCCGTTCTTGGGAAAAAGACGGCGTCCGCAAGCAGAAAACAGAGATTATAGCCGAGAACGTACAAATCCTCTGGCGTCCGGACCAGCAGCAATCTACCCCGGACACGACCACTTCACACGAAGCGACAGAGGACCCATATCTGGATACCCTGTAAAAGCGCGTTAGTCGCATCGATTTGGAAAGACGTAGAGACCTTGGGCCAAATGGCTTGAGGTTTACGTTTGTTGAGTTTATCATAGTTCATTGCTATTACAAATGCAAAAAAACATCAGCCCCTCGAAATGGAGAGGCCGATGTGGTGTATAACGGTGCAGGAGGATTATTCCTCGTCGTGCTGCTCGGCTGCGTAAGCGGCAAGCAATTTTTCCTGTACATCACCTGGAACGAGCTGATACTCAGCAGGCTCCATAGTAAAGTTGGCTCGTCCGCCAGAGAGCGAACTAAGCGTAGTGGAGTAGTTGCCGATTTCTGCCAAAGGAACACGTGCCGTCAGTTTCTCGTAGCCGCTTTCGGAAGACATACCGAGGATGACGCCGCGACGGTTCTGCATGTCACTCATCACGTCACCCATCTTGTCCGACGGAGTGAGTACTGTTACCTCGTAGATAGGCTCGAGCACTTTCGGGCCGGCCTCGCGGAAAGCTTGTGCAAAAGCGTTACGTGCAGCCAGACGGAACGAGAGCTCGTTCGAGTCAACCGGGTGCATCTTGCCGTCATATACGATGACACGTACGTCGCGGGCGTACGAACCGGTAAGCGGACCGGACTCCATCTTATCCATCAGACCTTTGAGGATAGCGGGCATGAAGCGAGCATCAATAGCACCACCGACGATGGAGTTAACCATGACGAGTTTGCCACCCCACTCCAGTTCAACTTCCTGGGTGTCACGCGGAGTAATCTTGTATTCCTGACCGCCGAACTTGTAGATTTCTTTCGGCTCTACGCCTTCTACATACGGCTCTACGATGAGGTGAACTTCACCAAACTGACCGGCACCACCGGATTGTTTCTTATGACGATAGTCGGCACGGGCAGCCTTGGTGATAGTCTCACGATACGGAATCTTAGGCTCACCAAACTCAATCTGAATCTTCTCGTTGTTCTCCAAACGCCACTTGAGAGTGCGGAGATGGAACTCGCCCATACCACTGACGATGGTCTGACGAAGCTCTTTGCTCACTTCGATACGCCATGTCGGATCCTCTTCGCATTGACGGGCAATGATTTGCATCATCTTCTCGTTCTCACCCTGGTTGACAGCCTTGACGCTGCGACGATAGCGCGCACGCGGATATTTGATCTGTCCGAAGGTAAAGTCAGCACCCTTGGCATTCAGCGTATTGCCGGTGCGGGTATCTTTCAGTTTCACGGTAGCACCGATATCGCCTGCGTGCAGTTCATCCACCTGGGTACGAATGGATCCGTCCACTGCGAAAATCTGGGAGATACGCTCCTTGGAATTGCGGTCCATGTTCTGCAGGTCGTCACCCGTACGGAGCACGCCCTGAGCCACCTTGAAGTAGTTAACCTCACCGATATGCGGCTCTACAGAGGTCTTGAACACGTAAATCGAAGTAGGAGCGTTGTCGTCGCACTTAATTTCTTCGCCTTCGGTGGTAACCATCGGGTTGGTCTGATCTACCGAGGGAGCAATGTTGCCCAGGAATTCCATCAGACGACGCACGCCCATGTCCTTGCCTGCGCACACGCAGAATATAGGGAACACGTCGCGTAACGCCATGCCCGCACGTATACCTGCGCGCATCTCGTCTTCGCTCAACTCACCCTGCTCGAAATATTTATCCATGAGGGTCTCGTCGTTCTCAGCCGCAGCCTCCAGCAATTTGCCGTGCAACTCCTCGGCTTTGCCCATCAACTCAGCTGGAATGTCCTTGATTTCAGGCTTACCGCCTTCAGGTTTCCACACGTACATCTTCATCTTGAGCACGTCCACCAGAGCGTTGAAGTTAGGACCTACATTAACAGGGAACTGAATAGCCACCGCTTTGCTTCCATAGGTTGCGTGAATAGCCTCAACCGTACGGTCGTAGTCGGCATCGGGATGATCCAGTTTGTTCAAGAGGAAGATAACGGGTTTCTTGTGCTCTGCTGTGTAGCGGAAACTGCTCTGCGTGCCCACTTCGATACCGTTTTGTGCACTCACAAGGATGATTGCCGTGTCCGTAATGTTCAGCGACGTGATAGCGCCACCTACGAAATCATCCGAACCCGGGCAATCGATGATGTTCAACTTCTTGCCCAAAAACTCGATGTTGTTGACAGTGGGGAACACGGAATAACCGTACTCTTTCTCTACAGGGAAATAGTCACTGACTGTTGTACCGGCCTCTACGGTTCCGCGACGTTTGATCACTTCCGATTCCAAAAGCATAGACTCAATCAAAGTGGTCTTGCCGCTTCCGGAGGCCCCAAGCAAGGAGAAATTCTTAATCTCCGACGATTGATAGATCTTCATGTGTTTGTGTTTTATTTTAAGCTATAATGTTCGTTATCAGCACATTACGATTGTGCAAAACGCCAAATTGCTGACGCCAATCAACAATCCGACTGCAAAGGTACTGCTTTTTTTTTAATTGTGCAAACTTTAGAATATGTTTTACAACATAAAATGCATTTTTTTTACAAAAGCAGGTTTACAGGAAGAACCCGAAGGCGGCTATCTTGCGCATCATTTGGACGATGTACTCGCTGGAAGTGTCACTCCAATGGAAGCCAAGACGGTGCAGCACCGAGCAAGTGTAGCGGTTGTCGCGTTCGATGACTGCGGTCTTCTGCCCGTGAGCCACGTCCTGATATGCCAGAATAGCCGAAAGCAGTTTGGCCTTCTCTGGGTCTTGGCCGGCAGTTGCAACGGTCTGCTCAAACTCATCGTCTTCCACAAAGCGCATCTCACGCCCCACTTTCTCCATCAGTCGGAGCACGTCGCCCAACAGTTCGGTATGGTTGTTGAACGGCTGGAACATTGTGCACTCCTTCGGTGTCGAAGCGAGAAGAACAACAGCCTTGGCGGTCTCGTCAATTGGCGACATCTCCGTATGCTCATCGTAACTGTCATATGGGCAACAACCCAACATATGGAACACTTTGAGTCTGCCCATATAACTGTTGGTGTTGAAGTTGGCCTGGAACTCGCCATCAGCGCTGCGCGGCGCCAGATTGCCCACACGCATCACCTTAGCGCTCAGTCCCTGCTTGGCAACAGCATCCAATATCAGACGCTCTGCCAGGAACTTCGAGTGGATATAGCGGTTGTCCAGGAACTGACCAAACCACAGTTTGCGCTCATCCAGCATAGGCACTTGTTCGCCCTCGTTGTTGATGATCCATACCTCTCCAACCGAAGTGGTAGAAATATGTACCAGACGCGCACCGGTCTTCAAACAGAACTCCACGCAACGCTGGGCTCCGCCGATGTTCACATCCTCAATGTCCGTTCCTTTGGAGAAATGCTTCACGTTGGCAGCGCAGTTGAAAACGGTCTGGATGGCCGGATGGCCTTTCGGCATGGCCTGCGACAAATCCTCCGTCACATCACCGTTGACAACGAATAGTCGCTTGCCAAATAGTTCCTTGAACGACGATTCGAAATAATAGAACAGCAGGTTCTTCAGTCGATGTTCTGCAGATGCCTGATCTTTGCCGCGCACAAAACATGTGATGGTCGTAGCGTCCGAATTAATCAGTTCGCGCAGCACGTGAATACCCAGATAACCCGTAGCACCGGTTAGCAGGACGTTACCCAACTGCTGACGCTCGCCCTTGAGGAACGTATCCATGACATTGCGCTGCAGCAGGGCGTCAATGTCCTTGTAGTCGAAGTTCTCAATCTCAGTGTCAGTAGCATCCACCGGAGTCGCTCCGCCTACAAACTGTGCCAGCAAACGAGGAGTCGGATGCTCAAATACATCACCGTAAGCCACATGATGGCCGGCTTTGTCGGCCTCAATCACCACTTTGGTTACCATCAACGATGTTCCGCCCATCTCGAAGAAATTGTCCGTGGCGCCCACCTTGTCCAATGACATGATGCCGGCGAAGATGTCGCAGAACAACTTCTCCACTTCACCCACAGGAGCCACAAACTCGTGCTCTTCCACCTGAATCTGCGGCGCAGGCAAGGCTTTTTTGTTCACTTTCTGGTTCTGATTCAGCGGAATCTCGGGGATCTGCATCGTGGCTGCAGGCACCATATACGGCGGCTTGCGGTCACGAATAAAGGCGTTAAGTGCCTGAACATCAACCTGTTCATCGCTAACGATATACGCCGCAATGAACTTGCCTCCGTTAGCGTAGTCAAAGGCCTGTACTGTGGCATCCTTGATGCCCGGGAACTCGCGAATGACCGATTCCACCTCCTTAAGCTCAATGCGGAACCCGCGAATCTTCACCTGACCGTCACTGCGGCCCACGAACTGAACATCTCCACTGGACAAGTAACGCACCACATCACCTGTGCGGTAACAACGTTTGCCATTCCATTGGATGTACGTGTCGGCAGTTTTCTCCGGCAGATTCAAATAGCCGCGAGATACCTGCGGGCCCGATACTAACAACTCACCCACTGCTCCCAACGGCAGACGGTTATGGTCTTTATCAACGATAAACAGTTCCAGATTGTCCAACGGCTTGCCGATAGGCGCGTTCTGCTCGAACTCCTTCAACTGATATGTTGTGGTGAAGATAGTACACTCCGTCGGACCATACACGTTGTACATCTTGTACGCGGTAGGCGGATCCAATGGCAGCAGTTTCTCGCCTCCAACGCTCAGATGCTGCAGCGAATGGTTGTCGCAGTTCATCGCAAACTGGCAGCCCACCTGCGTAGTCATGAACGAGTGAGTCACACCTTCCTCGTTGAAATATGCGTTCAGGTCCGGCAGATTCAGACGAATATCATCACCCACTACAACCACGGTGGCACCCGTAGTCAGAGCCGGATACAAGTCCATCATGTTGGCGTCGAAGCCGTAGCTGGCATAAGCCGCCACTTTATCTCCCGGCTGCAGGTTGTAGTAGCGACGATACCAGTGGCAGAAACATACCAGGTTGCGCTGTTCCAACTGACATCCCTTCGGCTGACCTGTCGAACCGGACGTGTAGAGCAGGATGAACAAGTCTTCGGGCTTGATGTTCACGGGTGCCGGAGTTCCGGACAGCTTCTTCATATCTTTCGTCAGCACTACAGGACCGCCGTATTCACTCACTTTCTCCAACAGTTCTTCCTCGGCTATCAGCAACTTGGCATTAGCGTCTTTCATCATGAAGTTCAGACGCTCTGTCGGATAGCTGGGATCAAGCGGCTGATAAGCACAACCGGCTTTCAACACTCCCAGCGAAGCCAGTACCATCCACTCGCTGCGACCAATCAGGATAGATACCACGTTCTCCTTGCCACTCTCCACCTTGCTCTGAACCATCGCTGCGATAGCATCGGTGCGCTCATCCACCTCACGATAGGTCAGACGCACGTCATGGTACACCACAGCCAGGTTGTCCGGCGTTTCGGAGGCCTGACGGCGGAACAGCGACACGATGGTCTGCGTGTTGTCGTAAGGCACTTCTGTCTGATTGAAACTGTCTAACAGATTCTCACTTGTTTTGTCCGTCAGAACGATACTGCGCAACGGTTGGTCAGCCGCGGCGGCAAAAGCACTCACGGCATTGCTTACACTCTGAGCCAGACTCTGCATCATCGCCTCGCTGTATCGGCCGTTATCGTATTCCAGGGCCACCAGCGGTTCGCCGCTTTCGTCGGTGATGTAGAACGCTATCTTGAACTTCGGATCGTTCAACTCCATCGTCTCGTCCGCCAGCACTTTCTTGCCGCCTACACGATAATCACTCAGCACGCCCATCTGATAGGCAAACATGATGTCGGCTTTCATGCCGTAGTCGGCGGCAACGCGCGCAAACGGATAGTTCTCATGCGCCAACGTCTGGTCAAACGTCTGTTCGCTCTCACGCAGGAATTCCTTCACACTTTGGCTGCCAATCTTCGATGCCAGAGCCAGGGTGTTTACGAACATACCCATCGTATTGGCCACTTTCAGGTTGCTGCGGCCGTTGGATATAGTGGTGATACATACCTGATCATTGCCGGAGAATCGCGCCAGACTGTAGAACACGGCACTAAGCAGAACAGCCGAGGGTTTCACACCCTGCTGTTTGGCCAACTTCTCGGCGTCGTCCCAGGCAATATGTGCACAAACACGAGCGTTCTCGCCTTGCTGACGCGGATTCGTGAGGTCCGGAGCCAGTTCTGTTACTTCCTCTATTTCACCCAGGCGCTGCTTGAAGAACTCAGCAGCTTCGGCAAAAGCTTCGCTACTCTCGGCGGCCTTCTGTTCAGCCACAAACTGGTTGTAACTGCACATTTCCGGCTCAACATCTTTGCCGTTCAGCAGGTCGCATATCTCATGAATAAACAAATCGTACGAATAACCGTCACACACCAGGTGATGGATGTCACTGTACAAGTACAGAGCCTTGTCCGTGCGGACTGTCGCCAGGCGGAACAAACGGTCTTTGCTCAGATTAAAGGGACGAACAAAGCCATGACGGAACGCCAAAGCTTCTTCTTCGCTCATGCTGAAATCCTCCACCTCAACAGGCGTATTTCGGTCGCCCATCACCTGCTCCACTCCATTGTCGCCGGTGACAAACTGAACGAACAGAGCCGGGTGGTTCTCCACGGCCTTGATAGCAGCTTGCTTCAACGCCTCTGTGTCGGTTTCCACGGGGAAAGTCATGCATACAGGCGTATTGTACAACGTGGAAGTGGGGTTCTTCATACAGTCGAAATACACACCCGTCTGCGCATAACTCAGCGGTGCGGAAGTGGGCGCTCCGGCCTCGGATTCATCACCGCCGACGCTGGCCATTCCACCTTGCATCATCGCCGTAAGTATCTCGTTCTCAATACTCTGCACACTACCCGTCTTGGGCAGAGCCTTCGAGTTAAGCGTCACTCCGAAACGTTTGCTTATCTGGATAGCCAACTTGATAGCCATAATGGATGTCAAGCCCACATAACCCAAAATCGTGGTGACACCGAAGTCTTCCGTGTTGATAATCTCCGCAATCATGCGGTGGATTTCTTTCTCCAACACGTTCATCGGCACATTGCTCTCTTCCTCGGCCACGGCGGCTTTCTTCTCTGGTTTGGGCAGCGCTTTCTTGTTCACTTTCTGATTCTGATTCAGCGGAATAGCCTCAATCTGCATCGTCACGGCCGGAACCATATAAGGCGGTTTCTCGTCCATAATGAAATTGTTCAGTGCTTCGATGTCTATCTGCTCGTCGCTGACGATATAGGCTGCGATAAACTTGCCGCCACCTTCCTCGTCGAAGGCCTGCACCGTAGCATCCTTGATGCCCGGGAACTGGCGGATAACAGCCTCCACTTCGGTCAACTCGATACGGAAACCGCGAATCTTCACCTGACCATCCCGACGGCCCACAAACTGGATGTTTCCGTCCGGCAGGTAACGCACTATATCACCTGTCCGATAACAACGGCCAAATGGCGATTCCACGAAAGCCTCTGCAGTCTTCTCCGGACGATTCAGGTAGCCTCGGCCCACCTGCGGACCATTGACCCACAACTCACCCGCAGCGCCCACCGGCAAACGGTGTCCGTACGCGTCCATAATAAACAGATGCATGTTCTCCACGGCCTTGCCGATAGGGATGTTCTGCATCTTCTCCTTCACGGGGAACGCAGTCACATAACAGATTGTCTCCGACGGACCATAACCGTTCAGCAGCAGATAAGGCGGAGGAGTAACGTCCGCCAGTTTCTCGCCACCGGTGATAAAGCCCTTCAGCGAATGGTTGGGGATATCGTTCACAAACGAACGGCCCACCTGCGTAGTCATAAACGTATGCGTGATTCCGTTCTGTTCGAAGTATTCGTTCAGCGCAACCAGGTCAAAACGCAGCTCCTCGGGAATGATATACAAGGTAGCACCCACCATGAACGTCGGCCAGATTTCCAACAGAGACGCATCGAAGCCGAAGCTTGCATACGCTCCGACACGGCTCTCCTCTTCTACTTTAAGCGCGTGCACGTGCGCGTGACAGAATGCCACCATGTTGCGTTGTTCCAGCTGACAGCCTTTGGGCACACCTGTCGAACCGCTGGTGTATATCATCGTAAACAGGCTCTCCGGCCTCGGCCCCTTGAACTCCTTAGACTCCTTAGACTCCTTCAGCCCCATAATCTCTCTTGTCAGCAGCACTTCGCCCTGATACTCATCCACGATGGAGCACAGGTCCTCGTCGGCTATCAGCAACTTCGTGCCCGAGTCCTGCGTCATGAAGTTCAGGCGCTCTTTCGGGTACGTAGGATCCAGCGGCTGATAAGCGCAGCCCGCCTTCATCACACCCAACGAAGCAATGGCCATCCACTCCGAGCGAGCAATCAGGATTGCTACCACATCCTCTTCGCCCAAACCTTTCGACGCGAGGAAACCTGCGATGCGGTCACTTATCTCGTCCACTTCGGCATAGGTGTACTTCTTGTCCTTGTACACCACCGCCGTCTTCTCGGGCAGCTCCTTGGCCTGATGACGGAACAGCGATACAAGAGTCTGCGTCTTGTCGTAGGGCACTTCCGTTTCATTGAAACTGTCCAGCAACTTTGCCTGAGAATCTGTGGTCACGCAAATCTCGCGCAGATCACCCTGATTCAGCATACCCTCAAGCGTTGCCTCATAACTCTCCATAAACTGCGCTATCATCGTCTCCGAGAACTTACTCGAGTCATATTCTGCGCGCAGCTCGTAATGCCCGTCAGCCATATAAGCCATCAGGCAGAATGGTACCTCCAGCGTAAAATTGCGCAGTTGCACCATCTGCATGGGCTTGCCCGAGAACAAGCTGTTGCCGAACTGCTCTCCGCGCCATACAAACAGCGAGTCGCACTGCAGATTCAGGTCAGCCAACACGTCGCTGAACGCGTACAGGTCATGCTCGCGGCTACCGCTCATCTGCTCCTGCCCGGCTTTCAGGAAGTCGAGCACGCTTGTGTCGTCGTCAAACTTGGCATACACCGGCAGCGTCTTCACCGTCATATCGACGGAATGCTCCATCCGCTTGTCAGTACGGCCGTTGTAAACCGTAGTAAACAATGCCTGTTTCTCGTTGTTGTATTTGGCTAACAGGTAGGCATATGCTGCCGTGAACAGGGTCGTGCGATAGAGGCCATTGGCCTTGCAGAATGCCTCTGCTTTCTTCGGATCGATGGCCATAACGCAAATAGCATGAGCCTCCGATTTGTCCGTACCTTCTAGATCGGGAAGCAACGGCGTATACGTGTCGCCGCAGTCGAAATTCTGCGCATACCATTGCTTGCTTTCCTCAAACGCCGACGTCTGACGCAGCTCGGCTTCTGCTGCCGCCATCTCCATCAGCGTCATCGCTTCCGGCTCAGGCTCCTTGCCGTTGTAGGCTGCCTCGATGTCCGACAGCAGCA
This sequence comes from uncultured Bacteroidales bacterium, assembly GCA_900321775.1. Taxonomy (GTDB): domain Bacteria; phylum Bacteroidota; class Bacteroidia; order Bacteroidales; family Paludibacteraceae; genus Colicola. The sequence continues at coordinate 9,483 of ONXE01000014.1, read as the reverse complement.
CCTGCAACGACACCGCGTCGCATATCACATGATGTATATCCGGCAGGAGGTAGTAGTAACTCTCGTCTTTCATCAGCCGGATATGGAACAGACGTTCCTTGCTGATGTCAAACGGCACCAGCAGCGGCTCTCCGTTGAAAGTCCCTTCTTCGATGTTCATCACTCCATGTTCCACATTCAGTGTAAACGCTTCCTGCTCTACCACCTGCATCGGATCACCTTCTGCACTCACCTCTATACGCGTGAACAGCGTCGGATGAGCCGCTACGGCCTTCTCAACAGCCGACTTCAGCTTACTTTCGTCCAGACTGCCATCCAGCACAAACAGATATGGCAGGTTGTAGCACAATTCTCCTTGATGTGCAACGCATTCGGCATAGATGCCATGCTGCACTTTTGATATAACTCCACGCGAAGCGATCGTTCGGAGCGTTAGCGTAGATTAGAATTGTAAATCATTTGTCAAATCGTAAATCGTCCAATCGTCAATCTCTCTTGACTCTCGACTTTTGACCTTTGACCTTTGACAGCCCCCCGGGGGGGCCTATGAGGCCTTAAATAAAATTATTCACAAATATAATCACAATTGCCAACGGCACTATCCAACGCAGCATCACCAGATAGACAACCGAAGCCACGCGTGAGCCCTGATACCTGGCCTTTGGCACAAACCAACCCGTGTACAGCGAGATACCCAACGCGCCAAGCGGCATCAGGTAGTTAGACACCGCGTCGTTCAGCACATCAAACAGGTTGTTGCCCATAACCTTCAGCCAACCCCACTCACCCGTCATCGACAGCACAACCAGCGTATTGGTGACAATCTGAAGCAGCATAACCAACAATACGCTCTTATGCCTGTTCAGCGGGTGCTTGGTCTTTTCCGACGCCTCACAGATAAACGCCACCATCACCTCCATCAGCGAAATGGTCGATGTCAGCGCAGCCACGCACATCAGGGCAAAGAAGAACGTACACGTGATTCGCGGGCTGACCATGTTCTGGAACACATCCGGCAACGTCACAAACGTCAGTTCCGGACCCTCCGCAGGACTGAAACCGTAGGCAAACACGGCGGGGAACACAATCATAGCTGCCAGTACCGATACAATCAGCACCATCACAATCATCTGTATCGAAGTGGACGTAACGTTCTGATCCTTAGGCATATATCCTCCGTATGTCACCAGCGCGCCTACGCCCACCGATAGCGTGAAGAAACTCAAACCCATCGCCTCCAGTATCACTTTCGACGTAATCTTCGAAAAGTCCGGATGGAACAGATAATGCAAACCCTTCAGACCACCGGGGATGAACATCATGTGTATAGCCATCGCTATCAGGATGACAAACAGTATCGGCATCAGTATCTTGCTCAGGCGCTCAATACCCTTATTCACGTCAAACCACAGCACCGCGCCTGTCATCACAATACCTATGATGGCATAGATGATCATCGTCAGCGTCTTTCCTTCAAACGCCTCAAAATGCTCCCGCAACTGTTCGGCACCCATACCCTCGAACGCGCCAGCGCCAGCCTCTACCATGTAGTAGATGCACCAACCGGTCACCACGAAATAGAAACTCATCACGGCCGCCACGCAGATCACGTTCGTCCACGACATCCATTGCCATTTGTTCGAACCGCTCAACTCACGGTAAGCACCAAACGCACTCTTCCCTGACAACTTACCCACCAAGAACTCGTTCATTACCAACGGCAAACCGAATAACAGCGAGCATATAATGTACAGCAAAAGGAACGCCCCGCCGCCATTTTCACCCACTTCATAGGGAAATTTCCAAATACTACCCAATCCTATTGCACTGCCGGCCGCTGCCAAAAGGACACCAATTTTCGAAGAAAATGAACTTGCCATAAACTTTTTTTCTACTTATCAAGTGTTGGTTTGTCTATGATTTGTGTTTCATGTCCCAAATATTCCCCATGCTTTCATGCGTGTTTTCACGTTAGCGGCTGCAAAGTTACAAAAAATTTTCTATATGTGCAAGGAAAATCTCGTTTTTGTTACGTTTTTTTGCATTTTTTTGAAAAATTTCGCCCCAAGCACCTCGAAAAAACTTATGTAACTTATTGCGACCCCCTTGCGACTTTCCTGCATACAACCGCCAACCTCCCCACACCTAAAATGTGGCTACATTTTTCGAACGCCCTCCCTACCTTCTTGCATCCCCCTCCCATCACTAGATGACAACCATTCCCAATTGATTGCCTTATTTCATGTGATAGATTTGAAGCTTCCGATTACGACCCGAAACACTTTATATAGATAGTAGTTGTTTACGTTAGGAGACACCCAGTAGATGACAAGCATTCCCCAAGAAATGCTTGCTTTATTTCACGTAGGGGAATAAAGGTTGTGGCATACCCAGAAAGAGTGGTCCCCTGTCAAGTAGATGACAACCATTGTTAAAAATGGTTGCTTTATTACACATAGGGGAATAAAGTTTGAATTGATTAGAGGCGCTCTAAAAGCTTGCTTTTAAGACGCATCTGGTCAAGTCAAGATATCATCTACAATTAATTATTCGTGTAGATTCGTTAGATTCGTGTTCGTTTAAAACCTTTCCGTGTTTTCCGTGTCTTTCGATGTTAATAATAAATCTGTGTTATCTGTGAAATCTGTGTGACATAATTAATTCGTTAGATTCTTTCCTGCACTTCGTTCCGGACGATCTGCTTCGCTGTGCGTGTTCGTTGAAAAATTTTCCGAGATTCTAATCTCCGCTCTGCTCCGAACGATCTGCTTCGCCGTGCCGTGTCTTTCGATTTTCATTTTTTTCTTGCACATATCAAAAAAAAGCAGTACCTTTGCAGCGTCTTTTCAAGAGACACGCCTCTTCCTTCCTATAGCCCCTATAGGATACTTAGTTTCTAGGGCTACTAGGACCATTGGAGCGGAGCGTATACGCGCGCATACGCGATTATCTTTAAGGTAATGCAACTAATCGCAGCCTACGCTGCACCGAATAAACTTTTTTTAACTAACTTGCCGGTTTTCCGGCACAAAACAAAAACAAAGATTATGAGAAAGATTTTCTTTAAATCTATGCTCCTACTATGCGCCCTCATAGTGGGAAATGGTGTCATGTGGGGCGCAGAAAAAATCGAAGGGTTTGAGCATGCAACTACTTCCACAACGTACAATTCTACGAAAACTGTCACAGACGAACAGAGTGATTGTGGTATTGCGTGGAGTATTTATTATGGTAGTCCCTCCATAACAAGTTCTTTAGTTGGCTCAAAATCTTGTTTAATCCGCTACTATACAGCAGATGCCAAATTGGGTTATGCATTTACTACGACTGGTATAAAGGGACTTACAAACATCTCTTTTAGAGCGAAAGTTACCAATACTGGTTGCAAAATGGGTGTTTGGTATTCTACAGATGGAAACAATTGGGTAGAACTCGCAAAAGATGTGGTATTATCTACAACTGACCCTACTAATAGAAACTGTAGTTATGCCATACCCAATTCGTCGCCAGCGAACACCTATTATATTAAGATAGGCATGACTTCGGCAAGTACCAATAAAAAAGATCTCATTTTTGATGATGTATTATTTGCCTATACCCCAACATTCTCTGTAACCTACGATAAAAACGGAAACGATGTAACCGGTACTGTTCCTGTTGACAATAACACTTACAACAATGAAGCATCGGTTACAGTTCTCGGCAATTCCGGCAACTTGGCCAAGTCTGGCTATAGTTTCGGAGGATGGAACACTCAAGACGATGGAGAAGGAACCAATTATACCGAAGGAAACACATTCTCTATTACTTCAAATACGACGCTTTATGCGAAATGGAACGCCAAAGAGATCTCGAACCTTTCCTGCACCGGAACGCCTTCAAAAATTTCTTACTATGCCGGTGAGAGCTTTGACGCAACAGGGTTGACTGTAACTGCAACGTTCAACGACCAATCCCAAGAAGATGTAACTGCAAGTGTGGCCTGGACTCCAGATCCATTAACCGTTGGAACCACATCCGTTACCGGCACATATATGGAACAAACCGTAATAGTTAATGGCCTTACCACAAATGCAGTTCCCGTGTCAAGTGTTGGTCTTAACAAAACTTCTGCGACGCTTATTATCGGCAAAACTCTAACTCTTTCTGCAACCGTTTCTCCAAGTAATGCTACCAATAAGAGTGTAACTTGGGAATCGGATGATGAAACTGTAGCCACTGTGGATGAAGACGGTAAAGTTACCGCCGTCGCAGAAGGCACAGCCAGCATAACCGTTAAATCTGTCGCTGACGACACAAAATCAGCTACTTGCACTATTACGGTAAAGGATGGAGCAATCAGTCTGAATGCTGGAGGAAAAATTATATTTGATGACTTTACAGGGGCAGGTAACAGCTATGGTTCTGGCACTAAAACAGCAGAATTTACAGCGGATGATGACAATGCTTACGAATGGTCTGGTAAAGACTTTATGTCAAGTTCGGGCATTCAACTTAAGTCTAGCACCGGTACTATTACATCGCCAGTCGTCAAGGCACCTTATGGCTATAAATTGGAGATAACGAAAAATTCATATACTATAGATGTTTATATTGGAGAGGAAAAACAAACAGCCGTAACAACTAACACATGGGAACTTCCTAATAACACTGCTTTTACTTTTGTGGGATCTACCAGTAACGCATCCAAAGTAACTAAAATCACTATCACAGCATTAAAAGCCCCCGTTGCAACCGAACTTGCCATCACCGACCCCGGCACATTAGCAACAGGCGGTTCAGACACATTTGACTATACGGCAACAACCGAAGAGGATAATACTGCATCTTGGGCCTCTGCAACCACAGACGTAATTACGATTACCAATGCAGCAACTGGTGCATACACAGCCGCCGGTCGTGGAACATCAAAGATTACGCTGACTTTGACGCCTACTGATGCTACGAAGTATCGCGCCGTAACCGCAGAGCGCACTGTAACCGTTACAGCACCTGTTGTTATTACTGCCAATGCTGTAAACATGACTTATGGTGATGCCGCCAAGGCTATCGGTGCTACTACATCTATAGGTTATGCTGGTACTTTGACTTACGAGAGTGGTAACACTGCTATCGCAACTGTTGACGAAACTGGTAAAGTGACAGCAGTGGCAGCAGGAACCACAACCATAACGATTTCTGCTTCTGCTGATGCTTCACATTATTATTCCGCTGGCGAAGATGTCGAGATTGAAGTAACGGTGAATGCTCCTGCTGGCAGAACAACTGCAAAGACAACTACCCCAGTGGAGGTTACAAGCAACACTTTGCTTAGTAGCTCACTGCCTACGGGTTGGACTGGTGATGGTGCGATTTGGAGCGCTAGCTCAAGTTACGGTGCTGTTACAGCTAATGGTACGATTGGTAATTCCTACGACCTGAAAACCCCATCTATCAACCTAAATGGCAACTACACTGCCGCTAGTGTAACATTCCAACACACTGGCAACCAAACATTCTCTACATCGGGAACAGGCCGTGCAAATGCATGTAAACTGTATGTAAAAGATGGTGACACCGAAACACAACTCACTATCTCTACGATGTTTGCAGGGAACAACTGGACATACGTTACTAACACTACCGATTTGACTGCTTATATTGGTAAGACTATCCAGCTGATATTCCGTTATACTCCATCTTCTGGAAACCAAGGCAAATGGGAAGTGAAGAACTTCGCAGTCAATGCAACTCCTACACCGACAGAATCTGTGGAACTGAATGCAGACGGCTACGCTACCTTCTGCTCTGAGTATCCTCTAGATTTCTCTGATTATGCGACAGTTGACTATAGCGCTTGGTCTGTAACCAATGCAAACACAGAGACTGGCGAAATAACCTTCTCGCAAATAACTGGAAGTATCAAGGGTGGTCAGGGCATATTGCTCAAGGGCACACCTAATGCTACCATTACTCTCAATTCTGTTAATAGTTCAAACGAGTTGAGCGGAAACATACTTGTAGGATGCTTGGCACCAACATATGTCAATCAAGTGACCACTTTCTATGCTCTTGTTCACGTGGACACACCAGAGGCTCATTCTGAGTTCCAGAATTTGGGCAGTTATACTGGAATTATTCCTACTGGCAAGGCTTATCTTGACTTAACTAGCCTAGGCGCTGCTCCCGATAGACTCCGAATTGTTTTCGAAGGTAATAATGCCACCAACATCGAGAACATCGAGGTTAACGAGAAGGCCGTGAAGTACGTAGAGAATGGCCGCATCCTTATCAAGAAGAACGGCATCACCTACGACACCCTTGGTCGCATTGTAAAATAACTTATTAGACTTATTTGACTTATTAGTCCTATTGGACCTATCAATAAACTCTAAAATTCAAGATTATGACAAAGAAATATAATAGTCCGATGCTCCAGATTGTTAGCATCAGCAAAAAGGATATTATCACAACAAGTGATCCTAATGTGATTTTGGGAGGCACTTATACTGGCTCCGGAAACAATTTTTGCGCCCCCGGCCAGCGTGGCCTGGACGACTGGTACGAAGGCTACTAATCCTCAGAGATAACCTCAATAAAAGAGCGCGGGAGTCCCGCGCTCTTTTTCGTTCCACCACATTTAAAGCAATCGAGGGGATCTATGCTCTTTCCTCTAAGATTTGTAACATCTGGGCTGGAGTTACCACACGTGGACTAACGGGGTAATGCTTAAGATTGCCTGTTATGAGAAAAGAATCCTCCTCCGACAAAGTAACTTCATAAAACACCCTGTCGCTTTCGTCAACAAACAACTCCTCATAAGTGGTCCTCTCTGCCAGCACACCATTCCGACGGATGAATGCGAAAAGTTTTTCACGCTCAGGAATACTGATATGAAGGTGTGTGCGCGACATGACTTCTTCATACTCAGACATAATCTCCTCGTTATATAATAGTTTTATCTTCCCCTCAAACAGGTTCATAACTACTTTAGACGTAGCTGATTCGAGATTATGTGTCATGTAGGCAGACACGAGTACGTTCGTGTCAATTACTGCAAAAACCATAATTATGCGCGCTTACTTTGTTCCTGTTTTTCACGCTCGAGTCGTTCTTTACGTTCACGGCGCGCTGCGCTAATCTCTGCGTTGATTTCGTCTAACGTCAGTTCCGGACGATCAGAGCGGTCTGCTGCAAGGAACGCCTCAAGTGCTCGCTTGGCAACGGGATCTTCCGGTTCTGCCTCAATGGCAAAAGGAATGGTGCGAGTGCGAACAACGGCATTGATAAACACGTTGATGGCGGCATTTGCACTCATGCCAAACTGCTCACAGAGTGCGTCAAACCGCGATTTCTGCCTACTATCCAGGCGAACTGTCATTGCTACTTGTGCCATAATTCTATCATTTTAGTGTCAAACAGATGCAATATGCATTCATTTTGCCTGCAAAGGTAATACTTTTTTCCGACAAAACCAAACTTTTTCTCCCAAAAACTCACTTTTTATGCACTTTTTCACCCAAAATCCTCATTTTTTGCACCAAACCACCTCTCCATTAACCATTAATCATTAACCATGAACCATTAACCATTAATCATTAACCATTAACCATTCCCCCTGCCCTCCTCCTCACCACTCACTATCTCCCTCCCATCTCTCGCCATTATTAACCTCTAGGTGATTCCTAGGTGATTCGTAGGTGATTCCTATGTTATTCCTACGCCATTCGTACACTCTCTATATGTGCTTCCTAAATCATCACAACATGATTATGCTACAAGGACACACAGACTACGCGACAGGTAACCGGTACGCGTCACACGCTACCTCTCTTTGATTTAGGTCCAAAGATTAGACATTTTTGAGGGCCAAGCAAGTTTTTTTGATAAAATGTTTGGTGGATTCATTTTTTTTTACTAACTTTGCAGCCGAAATGAAGTTTTCTGTGGTCATACCGGCGTACAACGTAGAGGCATATCTGGACGAATGCCTTGGTAGCGTGGCCGCTCAGTCTTTTGGGGACTGGGAGGCTATTGTCGTGGACGATGGAAGCACGGATAACTCGGCAGCCCTTGCAGAAACCTGGGCCATAAAAGATAACCGTTTCCGCATCCTGAAACAGACAAACCAAGGCCTTTCCTCGGCCAGAAACGCCGGAATGCACCTGGCCCAAGGCGAGTATCTGTTTTTTCTGGACGGAGATGACTGGTTGGAGCCACACGCGCTTCAAGCATTGTCTTCCGAACTGCAAGGCGAAGACGTGCTCTGCTTTGGCGGAAGAAGGTTTTTCCAAGACGAAAAACGATATGAGGAAGCAGACGCGCCTGAATCCAAGACGTATGCCCGCGGATGGGACTACTATCAGGACAATGCCCTGAAACCCAAACGGTTTGCCTTTGTTTCAGTGGTACTCCGCACCTACAAAAGAGATTTCCTGCAAAAGAACCAATTGCGCTTCAAAGAAGGAATCTTTCACGAAGACAACCTGTTCACGCCCATAGTGCTGTTCAATGCAGGAAAGACGCGAACGCTCTGCACAACGTTGTACAACTATCGCATTCGCAGTGGCAGCACTATGACGACACCACTACAAAAAAAGCTGTTCGACAAGATAACCGTGGCCAATGAACTGGCAGCCTTTTTTGCAGATAAGGATGTGCCCAAGACCGTGGTGTACCGATATATCACACATGTGTACCAAACCGTGTTCTACGAGCCGCAGCCCAAGAAAACCGAACGCCAGCTGCTGCGCGCAGTAGATTGGACCGGCTATCATCGCGTGAGTCGCACCAAGTTACGCCATCGCGTACTTTACGCAGCCTTGAGGATAAGCCCTTCCCTGTTTCGCATTATAAATAACCGACTAAGCCGATGAGTCCACGAGTGAGTGTCATAATGCCCCTGTTCAACAAAGCGCCTTACGTAAAGAAGGCGGTAGGTTCGGTGTTGCCCCAATCTTTCCGGGACTGGGAACTGATTGTGGTGGACGATGGAAGCACGGATGGCGGACCTCAGGTTGTGCTTGATTTGGCCGATGAGCGCTGCCATGTGTATTCACAAGGCAATCTAGGCGTCAGCGCGGCCCGCAATAGCGGTGTTCGCCTGGCCAAAGGCGAGTTGTTAGCTTTTCTGGACGCAGACGACTGGTGGGATACAGATTTCCTGAAAGAGATGGTAACCTTCGCTGATGAGTACCCGGATGCCAGTCTGTGGGCCAGCAACTACTGGTACGTCAAGCGCGGCAAAACCCGAGTGGCCGTGAAACAAGAAACAGGCTACTTCAACTACTCTGAGGCCTACCTCCGCAACGATGCCATGCCCGTCTGGACCGGAGCTGTTCTACTGCGAAAAGAGAATTTCGAACAAGTAGGAGGATTCCCCGAAGGGATTAAACTTGGCGAAGATTTTCTACTTTGGTCCAAAATTGCACTAAAATATAAGTTCGCTTTCTTGGACAAGCCATTGGCATATTACAACAATGATGTGCCCGCATCCGTACGAGC
>ONXE01000163.1:7669-8810 GCA_900321775.1 uncultured Bacteroidales bacterium | reverse complement strand
TATCTGCGCAGCCAGTTCCCGGAGATTCACTTCGAGCAGTTCAACAAGATGGAAGGTCAGCCGTTCCAAGTGGCGGATATTGTGGAATATGTTAAATCGTTGTAAGTATGGAAGCAAGTCAGTATAAATCAGACCAATACGTACGTTTTTGTCCGGGCTGCGGAGACCACGCTATCGCTGCAGCGCTACAGAAAGCCATGGCAGAGATAGGCGTTGAGCCGCACAAGATAGCCGTTATCTCGGGTATCGGTTGCTCCAGCCGTATGCCGCACTACCTGTCGCCCTACGGTTTCAATACCATTCACGGCCGCGGCGCAGCGATAGCTACAGGCGTCAAGACCTCTCATCCGGAGCTGACCGTTTGGCAGATGACCGGTGACGGTGACTGTCTGGCCATCGGTGGCAACCATTTCATCCACAGCATGCGTCGCAATGTGGACATCAATATCTGTCTGTTCAACAACCGCATCTACGGTCTGACCAAGGGTCAGTATTCGCCCACCTCACCCAAGGGGTTTGTGAGCAAATCGTCGCCCTTCGGCACAGTGGAGCGTCCGTTCATCCCGGCCGAACTGTGCTTCGGTGCACGTGGTACGTTCTTTGCCCGCACACTGGATGTGGATATGCCCACAACCGTGGCTTGCATGGTGGCTGCGCACAACCACAAAGGTGCCAGCCTGATCGAGTGTCTGGTCAATTGTGTCATCTTCAACAACGGCACACACAACTGGATTGCCGACCGCACCGTGCGCGAGGACCACTCGATAGTACTCAAGCAAGGCGAACCGATGATCTACGGCAAGAACCGCGACAAAGGTTTGGTGCTGGATTATACCCAAGGCCTCTTGCCCGTGCTGGCAGTCGTTATCAAAGGCGAGGACGGCTCGTGGCGCGACAAGGCCGGCAACATCCGTCTGGAGGAAGATATCCTTGTACACGACGCTACGATGAAAGATCCCACCCTGCACCGCATGCTGGCCCTGATGGGACAACACGATACTGTAGAGGGCAAAGCCGCAGCCGAGAACATGGAGCAGCAAGACCCCTATGCTTTCCCGATTGCTCTGGGCGTCATCCGCAATGTGGAGGAAGAGACCTACGACGAAGCCGTGAACCGTCAGATCAACGAGATCCACGCTAA
>ONXE01000163.1:4064-7624 GCA_900321775.1 uncultured Bacteroidales bacterium | reverse complement strand
AAAAATGCAGAAAAATGGTGCTTTTGTGCAAAAAAATGCCCTAAAGTACCATTTTTCTTTGATTTTTTTTGGTCATGTCAAAAAAAAGCAGTACCTTTGCAGTCGCGTTCGAATCGAAGGTCGCACAGACCGTGTCTTCCGCATACGCATACAGACACGTTTAAGCGACTTCGTTCTCCGCTCTCCAAAAAACAAACCAGTTGTTTTTTGGGGATTTTATTGAGCCTCATTTTTTGAGGAACTTTCGCGCTTAGCGCGAGAGCCCAGGTGGCGGAATAGGTAGACGCGCTGGTCTCAAACACCAGTGCCGCAAGGCATACCGGTTCGATCCCGGTCCTGGGTACTTGACTCAGTTAAGAGTTAAGAGTTAAAAGTTAAGAGTTAAAACTTAGAAGAAGACAAGGAGGTGTAAACGCATGATTATCGTACCGGTAAAGGATGGTGAGAATATCGAGAGAGCGCTGAAGAAGTTTAAGCGTAAATTCGAGAAGACAGGCGCAATCAAAGAGTTGCGTCGTCGTCAGCAATTCCAGGCTCCGTCGGAGAAGAAGCGTCTGAAGATGGAACATGCCATCTACGTGCAGCAGCTTCGCGCTCAAGAGGACAACTAAATTGCCAATAATGATAATAAGAACGCCCTTGCTTCGGGAAACCGATGCAAGGGCGTTTGTTGTACCTCCTCGACTCACGCCCCCTAAGAGGGTCGAGAGTCAAGGGTCAAGAGTCGAGAGTCCGCCTATTTTCAATAGTTATTATCTTCCGAAGCCGAAGAACCCGCGGCGACGTTTCCACGCAGGCTGCGTTTCCTCTTGGGAATCGGGCTTTACCTCTTCGGGTTCATCGAACGTGAGCGTATTGAGCGTATCGTCCAAGTCGCCCGGCGTGAAGGTAATCACGTTGTCGCTATCCTCATCGGGGAACGGGTTCTGCCGGGGTTGAGGTTCGGGCGCAGCCTCCGGCTCTTCAGCAGGCTCGTCCGCAACAGGCAACGTCTCCTCTTCAGGCTTGGCAGGCTCCTCTTCCTGTTTCTGTAACGCAGATCCGTAAGCCACTTGCATCGCCTCTTCGATAGTGGGCTGTTTGCTCCGCTCCACCTCGATATTGAAGTTGGCCGCCTGTGCCGCATCCTCCTCTTCTGCACTCTCGATGCCGGGGATATCGGTGACAGGATAACCTGTTGCAATCAGCGTGACACGCACCTCTTCACCCAAGGTCTCGTCGTAGGACGCACCCCATTTGACCTCGACCTCGTCACCCACAGCGTCGATGAACTGGTTGATTTGGTCCAACTCGGTCATACGGATAGCGTTCTGCTCGGAGCAGTAGAAATTGAGCAGGATACGCGTAGCACCATGAATATTCGTGGTGTTGACCAGCGGTGAGTTGAGCGCCTCGTTGATAGCCTTGGTGATGCGCTGCTCTTTGTCAGCCGAGCGGCCCACGTTCATGATAGCCACTCCACTGCCCTTAAGGGTGTTGTACACATCCTGGAAGTCCGTATTGATATATCCCGGCACGGTGATAATCTCCGCAATCGACTTGGCCGCATTGCTGACCACTTCATCCGATTTCTTGAACGCATTGGGTAGGTCGAAGTCGGGATAGATGAGTTTGAGTTTCTCGTTGTTGATGACCAGTATTGCATCCACATTTCGCGCCAGCTGTGCCACGCCACGGAAGGCTTTGCGGATGATACGCTTGCCCTCGAAGGCGAAGGGGATAGTGACGATAGCCACCGTGAGGATATCCAGGCTGCGCGCTATCTCCGCCACAATAGGCGAAGCGCCGGTACCTGTACCGCCGCCCATTCCGGCTGTGATAAACAGCATCTGCGTGCCATCATCCAGAGCCTGACGGATATTCTCGCGGCTCTCCTCGGCCAATGCACGTGCGGCCTCAGGCCTACCGCCCGCTCCCAAACCTTTGCCTAATTGCAGTTTGCTGGGCACAGGCGATTTCTCCAGCGCCTGTCTGTCGGTGTTGCACACAAGGAAACTGACGTCCTGCACGCCCTGACGATAGAGGTAATTAACTGCGTTACAACCGCCACCGCCTACGCCCATGACTTTGATGATACTGTTCGGCTGGATGTCCAGATTGATAATGTCCAAAGTGTCGTTATCCATATAGTTTGTCTGTTGTTTACGTTATTATTGGTCCTGATAGGTGAACAAGTCCAGCAATGTGGTTGTGATCTTGTTTCCCAGGGTTTTCTTCTCCTTAAGTGGCTGATGGTTCTTGCGGTACTTGCGCGCCAGCAGGATGCTGCCTACCAGCGCGGAATACTCGGGCGCGAAAAACATATCCGGGGTGTCATCGTCAAGCCAATCCGCATGCGAACCGTAGGTCACGGGGATGTTAATCAGATGTCCCAGATACTTGTCCAAACAGCTCAGTCGGGACGCTCCGCCGGTGATGTACACTACGGAGATCGTGTCCTCATATTTCTGCAGAATCTTCAGGGGTTCCTGCAGAATCTCGTCCAGGCGCGAGTTGATGATCTCGGTCAACATAGCCATAGGCAGGCGTACATGCTCCTCGCCTGCGACAGACGAAGGGATGTCCAGCGTCGGGTTCTTCTTGAGGAACTGTTCCGCCGCCACACCGTAGCGTCGCTTGATTGCCTCGGCATGAGCGGGAGAGATGTGCATCTGGCTGATATCGGACGTGATATGTTTGCCGCCAAGGGGTATCGTTTTGCTGCAGAGAAACTCACCGTTCTTATAGACCGAGATGGTGGTCGTGTCGAAACCGAAATCGAGAATAGCCAGGCCCAGTTGTTCGTCTTCTTCCGATGCCAGCGCCTCTACCAAAGCCATGGGGCGCGGGAACACCGATTCCAGCTCTGCCGCCGAACGACCAAAACTGTTGACCACCTCGGGTAACATCTCGTTGTCGCCATAGAAAGTGGTGAACATCACCTTCACATTCATCCCTCGCGTGCCTAACGGCAGTTCCGAGCCATAGAAGACCTCGTCGTCGATATTGAAATACGCTGGCCGGACATAGACGATGGAATAGTTGGGGTAACGCTGCTGGAACTTGGTCTGGCACTCCTTGATCATCTCGTTGATGTAATTGGCGTTGATGACAGGTCTAAACGCGAACGTACGTCGGGCCGGAATGCTGGCAGCTCCCATACTCCTGCCGCCTATGGCCACAAATGCCGAGGGGAACGAGCCCGACAAGCCGATACGGTTAGCCAGCAGTTTGAGAACCTCCGAGATAAGATAACCTGCCGAGGAGGTGTTAGTGATACGCCCCTTGCCAATACAATCGAATTTGTTTGACTCTTCCACGCCTACGATATGGATGCGTCCATCCTCTTCCGGAAGAGAATAGGCGGCCATAGCTTTCAGCGAGGATGAGCCCAGATCAAGCGCAACCAAGGGGACCTCTTTTGTATTGTTGTCTTTCTTCATTAAAGGGTATATTGTTTCTGTTTATTTTCTGCACACTACCTGTCCGCGGAAACGCAGGTCCACTTCTCGGTAGTCGTTCCAGCCGAACGAAGAGAACCCGTCCTGATAGAGTTTTTTCAGCTTACGCAGTTTGCCGGT
>ONXE01000163.1:0-4039 GCA_900321775.1 uncultured Bacteroidales bacterium | reverse complement strand
GGCGACACCACGTTGATCTGTTCAATCTGCGCACGCCAATAAGGCTCGTCTTCCATCCACAACACGAAGTCATACAGTTCGTTTGCGGCAAAACGAAACGACACACGCCCCGTCACGACAGGCACGTAAGCCGCGGTGGTAGCGCGAACGGGCATACGGCGTCGGTCCGAGTCAATATAGTAGTTCTCATCGCCCATAACACGCAGCACCGGTTGGCGTTGCGTGACTGACAGGTGAATCACGCCCTCGGGAGAACACCATGCTTCCGCGCTGCGAAGCATCGGGTGCTTGAGTAGTGTCTGCTCAACAGAAGCAAGCAACGCATAGTCAACGGAATCGCCCACAAGTGAACCGCACGTCGAGGTCAGATAACCTTTGATCTCGGGCTGCGTTACATAGTTGCGCTTGCCCTCGTCCTCGATATTGATGCGTACTTCCCGGCAAACGGTCATTTTATGTGCCGCGGGAAAGAACACCAGCGAGAAAAGGACGTACGCCCCTAACAACGAGGCGAATACGATAGCTATGAGATGCTGCGTCTTCATTCAGTCTGTTTAGATAATACTTTGGTTATGTCCGGCAACAGGCGGTCGATATCGCCGGCGCCAAGGGTCAGGAACACCAGTTTTTCATCCGGAGCGCTCTGACGTACACGTGCCTCAATGGTGTGTACCAGTTCTTCTTTCTGACAAAGCAGTTTGTTCTGCGAAGTCAGACGATCCAGAATCAAAGCCGATGAAACACCTTCGATAGGCTGTTCGCGTGCAGGATAGATAGGCAGCAGAATCACGTTCTCCACCATCGACAGCACTTCCACAAACCCGTCCAGTAGGTCGCGGGTGCGGGAGTAGAGGTGCGGCTGGAAGATAGCCACAAACGTACGGTCCGGGAATACCCGCTGCACAGATGTGATGCTGGCGCGGAGCTCTTCGGGATGGTGGGCGTAATCGTCTATCAGCGTAACTTTGGGCGTATTCAAGAGCATGTTGAACCGGCGCAAGCAGCCCTGGAAAGAGGCCATGCCAAGTCGGAGTTCGCTCTCGCTGACGCCATTGAGCCATGCAATAGCCAGGGCTGCGGTGGCGTTCTCGATGTTCACCCAAACAGGCACGCCCAACTTCAGGTGCTCCAACGTGAGACCTGTAGGCGTATGAAAATCGAAATGGATAGTGCCCTCGCCCACCTGAATATTGTCGGCATAGAAATCAGCTTTGTCCTGCACCGCATAGGTGTAGCACTTCACGCCGTCCTGTACGCGCGGGGTAACAGGCACCCCTTTCTTCATCAGCAGTACTCCACCCTTCTTGATAAGTGACGTAAAGACCTCAAAGGCCTCGCGGTAGGCCTCGGGTGTGCCGTAGATGTCCAAATGGTCCGGGTCGGCAGCCGTGATGACAGCCATAGTGGGCGTCAACTGGTGGAAAGAGCGGTCAAACTCATCGGCCTCTACCACAACCAGATTGCTCTCCGGCTGCAGCAGAATATTGGTTCCGTAGTTGCGCGAGATGCCTCCCAAGAAAGCATTGCAGCCTATCTCGGACTGGTAAAGCAAGTGCGCCAAGAGTGTAGAAGTAGTGGTCTTGCCGTGCGTTCCGGAGATGCAAAGTGAGGTCATCTGCCGCGTGATCTCGCCCAACATCTGCGCGCGCTTGACTATCTGGAACCCGCCATCCACGAAGAACTGCATAATCCGGTTGTCCTTCGGCACCGCCGGTGTATAGACTACCAGCGTGTGGATGGGGTCCCTGAACGCTTCGGGGATAGTAGCAAGGTCGTCCGTAAAAGATATATACACTTCTTCTTTAATCAGTGCATCTGTGATGGCAGAAGGTGTGCGGTCGTATCCCGCCACCTGATAGCCGCGCACCAACGCATAACGAGCGAGTGCGCTGACACCTATTCCTCCGATTCCGAGGAAATAGATATGCGTGAAATGGTTTATTTTATCCTTGTTCCCTGTACGTTGTACCATACGTTGTCTTTAATTATATATATATGTCCGTTTTCTAAGACTTTTTGTGCAGAAGCAGATTTGGCTGCCGGCGTGAACGGGATGTCCACAGAGAACTCCTCGTAAGAGTCGGGCACGGCAGGTGCTGCCAGCGGTGAACCGGTAAGCACGAGCAATTCGCCCGGAGCCAGCATGAGCGTGGAAGAGGTGACAGCCGTTGCGCCATGCAGATAGTCGTACCATGTGCCCGAAGGAACGGTCAGCTGTTGAGGTGAGTCAGGCGAGAAATTGCCCGCCACAAACACCGCAGTAGCACCGCTGCCCCACTCGATGGTGCGAACTACCTTTCCCGAGCCTACGCTGACCGCCACCGGATCTCCGGCAAACACGGTCGGCAACAGGTGAGTACGCAGGTAACATACTGCCGCAATGAGTTTGTATTGCTCCATACGAATGCCGGGCTTGAAGAAACCGTACGACTCAGGACGCGTCTTGATAGCCGTTCTATTATCGGAACTGCTGGCGGTAGGTTTATCATAACTGCTGTTAATCGACCAATCATAGCCCACTTCCTGATACTGCCAGATCATATGCGGGCCGTTGAGCAGTACGTTGAAGGCGGTATTGACAGCGATACGCCCAAGGCGCAAGTTTTCATCGTTCTTGATAACCTCGCGGCCTTTGGTCTTGGCGTTGAAGAAACTACGCTCCTCGTCGTGTGATTCGCAGTAAGAGACATAGCCGTCCTGGTTGGCGTCATTGAACGCATCACCGGTGCTCAGAAAACCTCTGGCGGTCTGCGAATAGGCGTTGGTGATATTGTTCCAGCAAAGCATGCCTTGCCTGATCAGGACAGGTCGTTGCTGATACATATCCGACCCCCAGTGTTCCAGGATGAAATAGGCGTCGGGCGAGACAGCCTTGACACCCTGCTCGTAGTAATGAGCGATATTGCTCATCAGGTTGTTGCAGTTGGGACCGCAGAACCCGTGCGAAAGGTCCATACGGAAACCGTCCACTTTGTACTCAGTGAGCCAGTAGTTGAGGGCGCGAACAAACATTCGGCGCGCGGGCTCGAAGTCGTGGTTCCAGTCCTCATACACATTGTCCGAGTGCGGGGCACTGACGTTGAACCAGGGATTCTGCGCCAAGTCAGTACCATAGGGATAGAGTTTGTTCATCGGATTCAAACCCGTGGCATGGTTGAACACCATGTCCATGATGACGGCAATACCGCGTTTGTGGCACTCATCGATGAGCGTCTTGAACTCCTCGGGCGTACCGTAGGCCTTATCCACAGCGAAATAATGGTTAGGCGAATAGCCCCAGTTGTAGTTGCCGTCAAACTCGCACACCGGCATAAGTTCCA
The DNA here is from genome assembly GCA_900321775.1 of uncultured Bacteroidales bacterium. GTDB lineage: Bacteria > Bacteroidota > Bacteroidia > Bacteroidales > Paludibacteraceae > Colicola. Next base: position 719 of record ONXE01000163.1, on the reverse strand, counting down.
GAGCATTAACGCCCAGGTTTTGGATATAATCCAAGCGTTCCATCAGGCCGGTGAAACAGCGTTTGGGTGTATAGTCAAAGGTCCACAACTCGTAGATAATCAGGTTGTTCTTGTCCGGGCGCTGGAAGTTCAGGGTCTCCTGCGACCAGTTGAATGCAGGCTTGGCTGTCTGCAGAATCGACACATACCCTCCGTCAGGTCCGCGCATCGGATAAGGCGGCAACTGATCGCCCCATACCGTTGCAGGTTCATACGCATCGTCCGGATGCAACTGCAACTCGGCAAACGCCTCCGAAAGCTGTTTCTTCACGCCGTCTGAACGAATCACCGCGTATTGGAAGCGGTACTGCTTACCGGGTTGGAGGTTCTCCAATGTAATCCAGAAATAGTAGCCGTCACGCTTCAGTTGGTAGTCGTTCGACAGTTTCCAGTCGGTCATATCACCGATAAGGAACACATTGGAAACAGGCTGCGCCTTCGACCCGGCATAGATGCACAGCGTTGCCTTGGTCTGGTCGGGGTAGTAGGTGATACCCATGTCGATACCCGCAGGACGCGTGGCCGATTGGCAAGGCCGTGGGGTGAAACCGTCCCATATATCCGTCGAAGGTTCTTCGCCGATGAAGATCAGTATGTCCGTTCCGGCCGCAGTCTTACCTTCCTTGGAACCACCGGGGCCATCGTGGAACACAAAAGCCAAAGCCACAATCTCTGTGGTC
>ONXE01000147.1 GCA_900321775.1 uncultured Bacteroidales bacterium | reverse complement strand
AGAGTGGTTTTTCCGCTTCCGAGGTACCCCGTGAGAAGCAGAACGGGAATTTGTTGGATGATCATTTTCCAGTGTATTTATAGTCTCTGTTTGTATGTTTAGACGCTCTATGGTTTTGCCCAAGAAGCGCTCAATCTTACTAAAGAATCGTTGGTCTTTCTCGCTAACTAACGTCACGGCCTCGCCGCCTTCCGAGCCATAACGGGCCGTACGCCCGATGCGGTGTACGTAGTCCTCGGCGTCTCGTGGAACATCGTAGTTGATTACCAGCGGGATGTCGTCCACGTCTATTCCTCGCGCCACAATATCCGTGGCAATTAGGATGTCCACTTTGCCGTTCCTGAAGTCCAGCATCACCTCCTCGCGCTCTTTTTGCTCCAGGTCGGAATGCATCTGACGCACACTCCAACCCTTGCCGCGCAGTTCGCGATACAGGTCCTTGACTCCTTGTTTCTTGCCGACAAAGATAATCACTTTACTCAGGTGTTTCTCGCCCAGGATATGCTTGACAATAGCCGTTTTCTGCGCTTCGTGGCAGATCGCCGCCATCTGGTGAATAGTCTCGGGAGGACGACTAATAGCGATGTTCACCTCTACCGGATTGCGCATGAAGGTCTTGGCCAACTGCCTCAGTTCTTTGGGCATTGTAGCAGAGAACAGGATTGTTTGGCGCTCTTTGGGAAGACGCTTCACAATAGCCATGATGTCATCAAAGAAACCCATGTCCAGCATGCGGTCCGCCTCGTCCAAAATAAAGTATTTCACGCCCGACAAGTCCACGGGGTAGAGGTTCATATGCGACAGCAAACGTCCCGGAGTGGCAATCACGATGTCCGCGCCCTTGGTCAGCCCCTGTTGCTGGGCCGCCCATGCTACACCGTCGTTGCCTCCGTAGATACAAACCGACGATGATGGCACGTAGAACGAGAATCCTTCCATCTGTTGGTCTATCTGCTGGGCCAGTTCGCGGGTCGGAGCCATGATAATAGCATTCACCTTGTCCGAGGCGTGGTTGTCCACCAGCAGGTTGTTCAGTAGCGGCAAAATATAGGCCGCAGTCTTGCCGGTTCCGGTCTGGGCACAGGAGATAACGTCCTTGCCTTCCATAATCACGGGGATAGTCTTCTCCTGAACGGGAGTACACTCGTCAAAATGCATATCCCACAACGCGTCCAGCAGTTCGTCTTCCAGATTTAGTTCATCAAAATGCATATTATCTCAACCCATTAACCATTAACCATTACTTCTCCCATCCGTTAAAGATGTCTGCTCCGTAGATATTGTTCTCGTCTTTGTCATGTAGCGGTGTCCATATCTGCGCGAAGAACGGATTCTCTTTCGCCACAGCGTCCCAATGCCAGGGACGCTCACCGTCCTCGCCTTTGTAAGGCCAGGGCATATCCAGATAATCCCAATGTCCGCCCAACAGGATAAGACGCGGAGAAGCCTCGAACTGATGGCCCGAAGCGCTTTGCCACGTCAAACGTGTGTCCCAGTCGCCCTTAACCATGGTCTCGGACAAACACTTGCCGCCACGGAAAGCCGCAGCTTGCTGCATGTCTTCAATGGTAAACTCGCTCATGGGTTTCGTCTCGTCATATCCGTGATCCAGCACTACGGCTTGCTCACTCGGCTCAGTTAGGTCCATCTTGTCCCAGGAAGGAATAGCGCGATAGGCCTCCAAACTGCCATAGTAGGCATGAATTCGTTGCTCCACACGGTTCTTTATCCACCACTGCGTACCATGTTCCTTGCTGTTGGCCATCACGCGCATCGCCAACTTGACAATATGCGGAACCAGTTTGGCTACTTTGGTCTTCGATGCGAAGCGTATGCCCGCAGGCACTTCCGGCGATGCTGCCAAGCGGCGGAAATACTCCTTGATAGGCACATTCTCGCGGAAATGCAGGTAGTTCTCCAGCACATCGCTGTCCAAATACCACGCGCCATGGAAATTGCGGGTGGCAAACCAGTTGCTGTTGAAAATCTTCGTGGGGTGTGGACAACCGATGACTTCCATCAGCAGACACTCAAACTTATAGTTGCTGATTCGGTACTCTTTGCCCGAACCGATATTGTAGTAGCGTTTCCAGAACTCTTCCGGCACATCGGGACGACACACTCGTTCCAGCAAACGTCCGGAGTCCTCTACCGTAGCCCATTCCAGCACACCGCGTACCGGCACGTGGAACATAATTGGGTCGTAGTTCTTCAGAATAGCAGGATACAGAATACCCGATTGCCGCAGACTCACCCATTTCTTGATGCCCGAATCGGTAATAAGCCGCTCTGCGGCCACTTTGGTGACGCCGTAATGGTCGTAAGCGCTCACACAAATAGGATCACCTGTACGACACCAATGTAACGGCTCTCGGCGGTCTCCCATCTGAGCCACGGAACCTACATAAACGACTTTAGGCTGATTGTCGCCCTGAGCCAACACAGCTTTGGTCACATTCTCTGCTGCGGTCATGTTGATCTTGCGCGTCTGCGTAGGCTGATAGTCCGCTTTAGGAGACACCATACCGCCCACGTGTAGCACCACATCGGCTCCGGTTACACCCCGAAGCACATCACCGTAGTTGCGCAGGTCACCCCACACAATCTCCACATCCTTCTCAATTGGCGCCAGCAACACCTTATTCTTATTACTCGGGCGCGCGAGCACGCGTATGACGTAATTCTCTTTGTGTGCCAGCAACTCTTGCAAACCGGCCCAGCCCATTGTGCCTGTAGCGCCGGTTAAAAATACTGTAGTCTTCATTTCTTTTTTGTACGTTTGAATAGGTCAGATACGGCCTTTTTCTTCGGCTCGTCTGCATGGAACAACTGCGAGAAAAACTCGCCCGTGTTGCGGATAAGCTCCAGTTCCCACATGTCCTCATCGTAGGTCCTGACAATAGCGTGGTCCTGATCTGACATCAGCAGCAAATAATCGCCGTCCTCGATGAGCGTTTGACCGTTGGGGAAAATATATTCGTCGCCGCGTCGCAGCATGATAACCAACGAGTCTTTGCTTAGACCCAAGTCCATCAGATGCGTACCCACGGGCGCCATTTCTTCTGTTACCAGCACCTCGATTGCCTTCTCTTGTATCTCCTCCGGCAGACTGATGTCGAAATGCAAAGGCGGCTGCCGGTCTTCTTTAGGAAGGGTCAGACGCATTCTCTTTGCCAATGCAGCCAGCGAGGTGCCCTGAGCCAGCAGCGAAACAAGAGTGCATACAAACGCGATGTTGAAGAGGATATCCGAGTTGGTCACTCCTTCCGAGGCGCATTTGATTGCCAACACAATAGGCACAGCGCCTTTCAAACCTACCCACGAGGTGAACGCTTTGTCTATCCTGTTGAATTTCTTGAACGGCCAAAGCGACAGATATACTGCCAAAGGCCTTGCTACCAGCATCATGATAGCGCTGACCAGCAATGCGGGAATGACCACTTTGCCCAGATTATGCGGCGTAACCAGCAGACCCAGTACAAGGAACATCAGCAGTTGGAACAGCCAACTCAAACCGTCGATGAAACCCATCGTATTGCGCTTATAGGGGAATCGGCTGTTGCCGATAACCAGTCCGCCGATATATACGGCCAGGTAGCTGTTGCCGCCTAGAAAATATGCCATCGAGTAGATGAAGATACACGCAGTGAGAATCATTATCGGATACAAACTCGAGTTACTCAGCGTCATCTTTTGCATCATCCATGTCATCAGTTTGGCAAAACCGAAACCTACCACCAGACCGAATGCCACACTCCAGGTAATGGAGATGAGCACGCTTAAACCAATTTGCCAACCGGATACATCTTGCGTGAGCACAGAGATCATCGTGGCGGTGATGATGTAGGCCATGGGGTCGTTACTTCCTGATTCCAACTCCAACAGAGGCCTGAGGTTATGCTTCAGACGAATGCCCTTGTTGCCCAAAATACCGAACACGGAAGCAGCGTCTGTAGAGGACATGGTGGCTGCCAATAGCAGGGCATAGGGCAATGTGATTACGCTGAAACTGCCGTACAGCTGAAAAACGCCCCAGATGGCCAAACCGCTGAACAGCCAAGTCAGCAGTACTCCCACTGTGGCCAAAGTGACACCCGGACCGATAACGGGTTTGATGTCCACAAACTTGGTGCCCATACCGCCGGCAAACAGGATCACACACAGTGCTATACTACCCAGCATCTCCGCGCCGTCCGTGTTGTTGAACTCAATACCGCCAATGCCGTCCTCACCGAACACCATACCCACAGCCAGGAAAAGCAACAAGGCCGGAATACCGAACTTGCTGCTCAACTTGTCTGTGAAGATGCTCGCAAAAAATAGCAGCGAGATCACCAACAGCAACAACTCTACATGATCATATCCGAAAGCCATTACGGTTTATTTCTTGTTGAGCAAAATCTCCTGAATAATAGCCTCTAAGTCTTCTTTGGACCGCAGTCCGCGTAGCACTTGGGGCATGCCCTTGACCGGAATAAATACCAGCATCGGAATAGAGCTGGCTTGAAAATAGTACGCCAATTCGCGCTCGTTATCCACGTTCACTTTATAGAAGAGTACCTCGTCGCAGTGTTCTTCTGCCAGTTCGGCCATGATAGGCGCTAATCTGCGGCAAGGCCCGCACCAATCAGCATAAAGGTCGATGATGCACGGTTTGGTTCCACGATACTGCCACACGCTGTCTCGGGTGTAGTTGAACACCTTGGCCTTGAAGTCCGCCGTGGTCATATAGCGTACGTCATCTTGGGCACATACAGTCCCCAAAATCACACTCATTATTGCTAAAAGAACCAGTTTTTTCATAAAA
>ONXE01000162.1 GCA_900321775.1 uncultured Bacteroidales bacterium | reverse complement strand
AGCATTGCCGTAAACATTCTCAACAGCCTCCTCAACCGGATCATCTTTCCATTCAGGAGCGACGCCATTGGGATCATACGAGCCGGCGACAGATGTAGCGGCACGTGTATATCCACGCTGGTCCTTGTCGAGATCCATCACTTTCGCCATTTCATCGATCGGCCATGTGTTGACAGTAGCTTTGACAGCAGCGAGGTCGATAGGTGCTGCATCAGCCAGCGGCGCAATGACATCGCTTACACCACCTTGGTTGGCAATGGTGTTCGTGCCGAACACTTTCTCAATGGTATTCACCGTCTCCAGCGAGGTCGGAACGTTGTCTGTTGCCACGAACCCGCTGTTCTCCACTGTGCTGTTGTTCATTACTGTACCCAAAGTCATCGTTGGCAGCGTATTCAACCATGATGTTGCCGGCGAAATAGTTCTTTGAGTCTGTACCGGCAGAGACAGCCGATCCGTTGTTCGATCCCCGGCTGCTGCGTTGGCGGCAGGGGTTGTTGTAGAAGGTGCTGTTGATGAAATACGCCGTGTTGTTGCCGCCTACACGAATTCCTACGCCACGATACCAGCATTTGGCATCTGCTATAAGGCAGTTGACGAAGTACACTGCACCTCCGTTGTCGGCTACGGAGCAGTTGCCGCCATAGGTGCCCCACTTCTCGTTCCCTGGTTCGCTCGTCAGCGTGCTGTATGCAATGTTGTTGCGGAACTCGCAACGCTCGAAGTAGGCGATAGCATTGTCTTCCGGTCCGTGAGCGGATGAGTTCGACTGATTGTCGCGGAAGATGCAGTCGAAGCATCGAACAGCACTACCCCAGATTTCGATAGCACCGTTCGAACCATTTGCATCATCATTGGTTTGCGAATCATTGTTCAGGAAACGGCAGAAGTGGAAGTCCACCTGTGCGGACTGCACGAATACCATATTTCCCCAATACTTGCTGTTCAGACGCATGCCATCGCGGAAGGTGATACCCCAGATTTCGGTTTTCTGCCAATCCTTGTAGTAGGCTTCGCTTTTTTCCGTAGCGGGTCCCTCGCCTATATATACGAATGCATAGTCGGTGTTATCGCCCTTGCCGTCGCCATCGAGGTCGGCAGAGAAGACGGATTGTCCGCCAAGTGCGTAATTGTACGATGTCTTGGTGCCTTTCATCGTGGAAGGATAACCGCCTTTGAGCACCACACCTTGCGGGATAACCCACTTATTGGTGTTGATGTCCGGAGCATAGTTGCCTTCCATGAGGTAGAATTCCATACCGGGTTCAGCTCCTGCGAGCGTTGCGCCAAGGTACTCTGCAGCCGCAGCGTTTTCCCATGACGAGCCATCTTCCTCACCTTGTCCGGTGGGAGCGAAGAAGTAACGGACCACCTCTTCATCAGCGAAGAGACAGGTGCTCAATGCCAGGCTGAGCACAAGAAAGAGAGTTTTTTTCATAATAGTAATTGTTTATTGGTTAAACATTATATGTTTGCATTTTTACATGATTAATACTGCACACCATCAATCCATCCGGGGTTCTGCGTGAGTGCGCCCATGGTCATGGTGCGGTCGGTGATAGGAACGGGATAGAGATAATCCTTGTCCTCATTCCACTGCATAATCATATCTTTGTAAGCAACCATATTGCCGGATGTGCCGTTGGAGAGGAAGATGTCCTGGTCAAAAACAAGACATGTCACTCCGATACCTCCGCTTTTCTTGGTGGGTGACAGGAGGATGTTTGCCTTGCCGTCGCCTGTCAGGTCGTACTTGCCTTCGCGCGGGAAGAACAGTCCGAGACGCGGCAGAGTGAACAGGTGTCCCTCTCTCCAGCGGATTATATCCCAGTAATGCAGTCCTTCGAGAGGCGTCTCGACGAGTCGTTCGCGTCGGATCTCGAGTATTACGCCTTTGTTGTCGGATGCGAGTAGTACGGGTGAAGAGAATCCGTATCCGCTCTGGGAAGTCATGTAATCATCGGGATGTGCGTTGGCGTCACTCAGGTTAAGGTGTGCCACTCCAGCCCTGTCACGCAAGCGGTTGACCGAGATGTCGAGGTCAGCCTGTGTGAGCGATCCCAGTTCGGCTTTGGCCTCGGCATAATTGAGATAGACCTCAGCGAGTCGTATGACAGGTATAGCACAAACGCTTCCTCCCCATGTATTGTAGGTGGACTCCATGATGTACTTGATGTACTTGTATCCTGTGAGGCTCATCTGCAGGTTGACGGCATAGGATTTGTCTGCGCCCATCTGGATATATCCCGGAGCGTGAATCGTCTGTGCCATACGGCGGTCTCTGCCGTTGAACACCTCGATGTACGACAAAGTGTCGAATCGCGTCTTGGCTGTGAACGGCGTCCCGTCCTGCATGAGATAGAGGTCGGCGAAGCGCTTGGTGAATCCTGTAGCGCGAGCAACCGACCAGGCTTGTGCGTTGTGCTTGATATCAAGGTCCTTGCTATATGCTCGTGCCCAGATGACCTCCTCCGTTTGTGGTGTGAGTGTAGCGAAAAGCGTGCGATATGGTTCGGAGCCGGTGGTATAGAGCGAGTACCCGCCATCCTTCATCAGGGTGAGCGAGGCATCGGCACTAAGCCGGAGCAGGTTTTCCCAAGGGAGCGTTTCGCTGTAGATAGCACTTCCGCCGTTGAACGTCGTGCCGGCGTGGTACTTGCGGAACGTGCCTTCGAAGAGACAGACGCGCGACTTGAGTGCCAGAGCTGTCCAGCGGTTGACCTCATAGGGCGTGCGTGTGGCCGGGAGTTCGTCAATGGCTTGATCCAGGTCGCTGATAATATTGTCAATCACCACATCTCGCGAGTCACGCGGACGGTTGAGCGCTTCGGTATCATCGGCATTGATAACGTGGTCGTACCAAGGTACAGCGCCGAAATGCCGGAGCATATCGAAGTAGAAGTACGCGCGGAAGAAATGCGCCACGCCCACATAGTGGTTGCGCGCCTCGATGTCCGCACACTGGTCGGCGTTCTCCAACAGATAGTTAATCTTGCGGAGAGTCTTCCATGTGTCTTTTTTCCAATATGCCTCACCACTATGTATATCCCGTATGCCGCGCATCTCATCGTTTGGCACAGGAGCCACAAAGTGTTCACCCTCCTCAGCGTACATCGTCTCAGGGTCAGGCAGCAGGCGGTAGAAATAATTACTATATTCCTGCAGGGCTGTCCCTGACGTGAAGTATGTAGCTGTGGACAGTTGGTCCTCGGGATAGAGATCCATGTTGCAGCTACTGAGAGCAAAGACCGCTATCGCTGTAAGAGCAAAGACCGTTGCACTGAAAGATTTATAGTTTTTCATACTTATAGGGCATTAGAATGTTGCTGTTAGACCAAACGTAAACGAACGCGCAAAGCCGTAAGTGATAGCCTGCGAGCTGACCACAGCCTGCTCGGGGTCAATACTGCGGCAATACTTCTGCAGGGCGCTCCAACACCATGGGTTCTCAGCCGAGAAGTAGAGACGGAAATCGGAGAACACATTCTTCCAGCACGGCAGGGTGTAACCGATTGTCACGTTCTTCAGTCGCAGATAGCCAACGTTGAGCGTGTAGCGGGTATTGGTCGGTCCGAGCGAGTTAGCCGAGCCGAGTGCCTCGTATGCACGATAACGCGGGAAGTAGGCATCAGGGTTGTCCTCACTCCATACGTTCTGCATGAAGTCCTTTGCCATGAATCCTTGATACGGGCGCGAATACGGTCCCCAGAAGGTTGTCGCCTCGGTCATCGGATACCAGTCGCGACGGCCTATTCCTTGGAAGTAGATACTCAGATCCACTCCATACCACTCGGCACTAAGGTGGAAGTTGTAGTTATACTTAGGCAGGGTGTTGCCAATAATCTTTCGGTCGCCCGGATTATCGACAGTGTTGTTGCCGGATGTGATTACTCCATCGCCATTGAGATCGACATAGCGGACATCGCCCGGATGCAGTCCCGGTGCTTTGGAGTCGAGCACACCAACGATGTCGGTATAAACCATTGAATTGACAGGATCCACCTTGGTCAGATAGTCATCCACCTCCTGTTGGTCGGCAAACAAGCCGTCGATCTCATATCCCCAGAGTTCTCCAAGTTCCTGTCCTTCGTAGTAAGTGGAAAGCAATTTCTCGGGGTTGTTATACTTGGTGATAAACGTTTTGTAGTTACCAACGCCACCGCTAATCTCGTAACTGAGGTCCTTTCCGGCCACACGATGTTTGTCACGCCATGTGATAGCGAACTCCCAGCCCTTAGTGGACATATTTGCGGAGTTCTGCTTGGGGTCGGCTGCACCATAGACAGAAGGCAATGCCGTACCTGTATTGAGCATTCCCTCGGTGTTGCGGATATACAGGTCACCGGTGAATGACAGGCGGTTTCCCAGAAAAGCGAGGTCCAGACCTGCATCGTAGGTGGTCATCTTCTCCCAAGTCAGCGTTCCGGCATTGGGGTCAGATTCGGTAGCATACGACAGGACGGTAGCACCGTCAAGGGTGATAGCCTGCGTGAACATACCATCGGCATCAACCGACTGGATATAATCGTAGTATCCGGTCATCTGGTTGGCAAGTTGTCCGGCAGAGAGGCGCAGTTTGGCGTTGTCCCACCAGTCGTGTATCGGTTCCCAGAACGGTTCTTCGGACATACGCCAACCTATACTTCCTCCGGGTGTTACAGCCCAGCGATACCCCGGAGCGAATCGAGACGATGCATCTGCCCTCACGCTGACCTCGAAGAGATAGCGTCCGTTCCAGTCGTAGTTCAGACGGCCGAAGAAGCCGTTGGTGGCGACTGTCTTGATGCTTTCGCTGAGGTCAGTAACCTCTCCTTTGGC
>ONXE01000161.1 GCA_900321775.1 uncultured Bacteroidales bacterium | reverse complement strand
GGTTGTGTCGTTTCGTCGGTGTGCAGGATCAGTCCTGCGCCGCGGATAGTCTCTATCGGGCGTGTGCGGGACAAACCGAGTTTGCGTCTGATGGCGTTCAGGTGGACGTCGATAGTGCCGGTGTCGTACTGAAAACGCTGTCCCCAGACATGGTCGAGGATATCGTCGCGGCTGCACAGGCGGTTAGGATGCTGCATCAGGTATGCCAGCAGCGCAAACTCCAACGGAGTCAGGTTGACGGGTCTTCCTTCGCACTTGACCGTGTGCGTGGTGCTATCCAGTTCAATATGTCCTACGCGAAAATACATATCAGTGAGTGATGACAGATGCGTGTGATTGGTTGATATAATTGATAAAAGCCTCGTTGCACAGACGCGTTCCGCCGGGAGTGGGGTAGTGGCCAGTGAAGTACCAGTCGCCCGGGTGGTTAGGGCATGCTTCGTGCAGACCTTCGATGCTCTGGAAAACCAGTTCGACAGGCGATTGCATGTCAGCCGGACGCAGCATCTCTACTATCTTGGCGTTGATCTCCTCTACGGTGAAAGGCTCGTACAACGCGCGCACGTGATTAATAGTGTATGGGTCGTGCTTGCAGGCCAGATAGACATCGTTGAGCAACTGCCACATGCCGCGCTCCTCGATGAGGGCGATGACTGCACGGAAAGCGCAGAACTCCTCAAGACAGGACATGTCGATTCCATAGTAGTCGGGATAGCGGACTTGCGGAGAGCTGCTGACCATGACGATTTTCTTGGGGTGGAGTCGGTCAAGAATCTTGAAGATACTCTCGCGCAGCGTCGTTCCGCGGACGATGGAGTCGTCGATGATGACCAGATTGTCCTGATAGGGTCGGAGGCTGCCGTAGCTGATGTCATAGACGTGCGCTGCCAGGTCGTTGCGCTCCGAGTTGTCAGTGATGAAGGTGCGCATCTTGATGTCTTTCCACACCACTTTTTCGGTGCGCACTTCGTCGTGCAGTTTGCGGAAGCCGTCAGTGATGCCGTAGTAGGCAACCTCGGCGGTATTGGGGATATACGAGAACACCGTGTTCTCTATGTCGCCGTCGATGGCTTTGAGGATGGCGGGCGTGAGTTGTTCGCCCAGTTTCTTGCGCTCTCTGTAGATGTCGCGGTCGGAGCCGCGGCTGAAGTAGATACGCTCGAACGAGCATGCCGCCAGTTGGCCCGCGGGCATAATCTGCTCCAGACGACTCTCGCCGTTCTTGCGTACGATGAGGGCTTGTCCGGGCTTCAGCTCCGTGATAGCGTCAGCATCCAGGTCGAAGGTGGTCTGCAGCACGGGGCGCTCGCTGGCCAAAGCCACCACTTCGTCGTCGCGGTAGTAGAACGCAGGCCGAATGCCCCAGGGGTCGCGGACGGCGAACATCTCGCCCGAGCCGGTCAGACCGCACATCACATACCCGCCGTCGTAGTGCTGCATGGTGGTGCGCAGTACGTTGGCTATCTCCACGTGGTCCTCGATATATGCGGTGATGTTTGTGCCCTCGAGGCCTTTGTCTTTGGCCTCCACGAACAGACGTTCCACCTCGCGGTCCAGACGATGTCCCATCAGTTCGAGGGTGATATATGAGTCGCCGTAGATACGCGGCGATTGCCCCTGGGCGGTAAGGAAACGGAAGACCTCGTCGATGTTGGTCATGTTGAAGTTGCCGCACAGACAGAGGTTCTTGGCGCGCCAGTTGTTTCGGCGCAGGAAGGGGTGAACGAAGGTCAGGCCGCTCTTGCCCGTAGTCGAGTAGCGCAGGTGTCCCATCAGCAGTTGGCCTGCCATCTCCTGCGTGACGCGCGAGAAGATGGTGGTGATGGCGTCTTTGCCCTCGGCCTTTTCACGGAACATATATTCGTTTCCGGGCTTTGTGGTCAGGCAGACGGACGCGATGCCGGCACCTTCCTGCCCGCGGTTGTGCTGCTTCTCCATCATCAGGTACAGTTTGTTGAAGCCGTACGCCCACGAGCCGTATTTCTTTTCGTAGTAGTCAAGCGGTTTGAGCAGGCGAATCATCGCCACACCGCATTCATGTTTGAGTTGTTCCACCATTTTAATTGACAATTGGACAATTTACGATTTAACAAATTACGCAAGTCTTGATAAAGTCCATGAAAAGCGGGTGCGGGTGGAGCACGGTGGAAGAGTATTCGGGGTGGAACTGTGTGCCGATGTACCAGCGTTTGTCGGGAATCTCGACTATCTCGACCAAGTCGGCTGCGGGGTTGATGCCCACGCACTGCATCCCTTTCTGTTGGAACTCGGTTTTGTAGGCGTTGTTGAACTCATAGCGGTGGCGGTGTCGCTCACTGATGAGGGGTTTGTCGCCGTACGCCTTGCGGGCGCGGCTGCCCTTGATAAGTTCGCAATCGTAGGCCCCCAGACGCATGGTGCCGCCCATTTGCGTGATGGTTTTCTGCTCCTCCATCATATCTATCACGTTGTGCGGCGTGTCGGGGTTCATCTCGGCGCTGTTGGCATCGGCGTAGCCTAAGACGTTGCGGGCGAACTCGATGACCATCATCTGCATGCCCAGGCAGATGCCGAAGGTAGGGATGTCGTGGGTACGCGTATGTTCAGCGGCGATGATCTTGCCCTCGATGCCGCGGTGTCCGAAGCCCGGGCAGATGATGATGCCCGCCATTCCTGCCAGTTTGTCGGCCACGTTGTCGCGGGTGATCTCCTCGCTGTTGATGAAATGCAGGCGCGTCTTCACGTCGTTGTAGATGCCGGCCAGAATCAGGCTCTCGCGGATACTTTTGTAGGCGTCCTGCAGGTCGTATTTGCCCACGAGCCCGATATGTATTTCGCGCTTGGCATTACGCTGTTTGTTCAGGAAATCGTGCCATGACGTCATGGCAGGTGTCTCGCCTACGGGGATGCCTATCTTGCGCATGATGGCGGCGTCGAGCCCTTGTTTTTGCATGCTTACCGGCACTTCGTAGATGCTTGGCATATCCTCGCTTTGCACGACACATTCCAGGTCCACGTTGCAGAAAGAGGCCACTTTCATGCGCATGCTGTCGTCCAGATGGCGTTCGGTACGAAGCACCAGAATGTCGGGTTGGATACCCATGCCTTGCAGTTCTTTCACCGAGTGTTGGGTGGGTTTGGTTTTGAGTTCGTCTGCGGCTTTTAGATAAGGCACGTAGGTCAGGTGTACGCATACGGCGCGTCGTCCCAGTTCCCATCGCAGCTGTCGGATAGCCTCCATGAACGGAGCGCTCTCGATGTCGCCGATGGTGCCGCCCACTTCCGTGATGACGAAGTCCAGATTCTCGTTCGGCTCATCTTCGCGGAGCATGCGGCGCTTGATCTCGTCGGTAATATGCGGCACAACTTGGATGGTCTTGCCCAGATAGTCGCCGTGGCGCTCGCGGTCGATGACGGTTTTGTAGATGCGGCCCGTAGTGATGGAGTTGTGGCGGGTGGTGTGGATGCCTGTGAAACGCTCGTAATGCCCGAGGTCGAGGTCTGTTTCCATTCCGTCAGCCGTGACGTAACATTCGCCGTGTTCGTAGGGGTTGAGTGTGCCGGGGTCGATGTTGATGTAGGGATCGAATTTTTGGATAGTTACTTTGTAGCCGCGCGCTTGGAGCAGTTTGCCGATGCTTGCGGAGATAATTCCTTTGCCTAACGAAGAGACGACGCCCCCCGTGATGAAGATGTAGTTAGCCTGTTTCATTGTTTTGTACCTAAGCGAGTGCAAAGGTACAACAAATTTTTGACATGACCAAATATTTTTGAAGAAAAATTGTGAAAAAAGTTGCCTTTTTTAGGGGACGTTGTCAAAAATCGGGGAAAGTGAGATTGATAATCAATGGTTTAAGGGACCCAAAATGACAATCGTCCCAAGACCGTTCGAAGGATGTCGTCGTGGGAAAGGAGGAGGATGTCGTGCAGGTAGTTGGTCATACCGCCGTATTCGCGGTCAATGAGGTCGAGGGTGGAGCGGAAGTTTTTGGTGCTGACGCCCATAAAAGCCTGAATAACATCCATTTCGGCCTCGCCTCCTCCGCGGGCGATGATCTGGTCGTTGAGTCGCGTGACGAGCGGTTGGTAGGCCAGATTGGAGCGGTCGAAATCCTCGATGATGGCGTCGCGATCTACGCCCAGGGCGAAGACGAGAACTCGCTTCGGATGAGCGAGGGGTACATCATCCGCGCCATGTGCTGCACCTCGGGGTAGAAAGAGTAGTTGACGATATGGCTCTCGAGGTCGAGGAACGCCTCTTCGGGGATGGCGCAGCCGGTCTGCTGCTCCGCCCGCATGTCGATGGTCGGAAGCGAGTGGTACGTGGCACCTTCCACTTCGCGGTCGGGCAGGTACTGCGACTCGCCCAACGAGCGGAAATCGAAGATGCGTCGGAGGTGGAATTCCTCCCGCAGACGGTGGATGTCCTCGTCGGAGGCGTCATGCAAGTGAGCGGTACGAAGCAGCAGACCGCTTCGTACCACCTTGCCTTTGTGGCCCTCTAACCCGCCAAGGTCACGGGCGTTGATGATACTATCAAATGAAATGGACAATTCTTTGTTCGTAAAACTCACACGATCACTTCGTGTGGAAAATGGAAAATTGAAAATTATTTGCGGACTTTGCGTTTGACACATTCGGCGACGAACTGCGCTATTTCCTCGGGCTCGAGGCCGGTGACGTTGACCACGAGGTCGTAGTTGCGCGCGTCGTAACGGCTCTTGTCGCTGAAGGTCTTGGTGAAAGTCTCACGTGCTTCGTCCACT
>ONXE01000158.1 GCA_900321775.1 uncultured Bacteroidales bacterium | reverse complement strand
CCTCGGCGACGTCATGAAAGAGTCGGCTACCATCGCCCTCGGCTACATACGCGCCCACGCCGCCGACTTTGGCATCCAGCAGAAACTTATCGACACGCGTTCCGTCCATCTGCACGTTCCCGAAGGCGCTATCCCAAAGGACGGACCCAGCGCTGGCATCACCATGACAACGGCTATGATTAGTGCTTTCACGGGCCGGAAGGTGCGCGAACGCCTGGCTATGACAGGCGAGATGACGCTTCGCGGCAAGGTGCTGCCCGTGGATGGAATCAAGGAGAAAATCCTCGCAGCCAAGCGCGCCGGCATCACCGACATAGTCCTCTGTCACGAGAACGAGAAAGATGTGAACGAGATTAAGCCCGAATACGTAAAAGGCCTCACCTTCCACTACGTGCGCGACATCCACGAAGTAATCGACTTCGCCTTGCTTTAGTAGGCAGGGCGTTGCCGTTTCTTTCGAAGAAAGAGGGGAGAATCAGTTTGTCGTGGAAATCAATTGGTCTTCCATCAGGTAGATGTCCGAGGTCGGAATACCTTTCTCCAGCAGAATTCTGCGGTCCGGACGGAAGACCTCCAGGAACGCTTTCAGCGTGTCGTTCATCGAGAGAGCCAACTTGTAATGACGGAATGCTTCGGCCCGTTCCCCCTGCACAAACAGGAAATGGCCGTAGTTCATCACATCTATCATCTTGCGATTGTCCGAAGCCATGATTTTCTGGTAATAGCCGCGCGCCTGCTCGTAGTCGCCGCTGATAAAGGCACACCAGGCAATGGCGCGCATCACCTGCAGGTTGCCCTGAGACAGCATATCCAGTTCATAGTACACGTCCAGCGCCTCCGCAAACAGTTCCATGTGTTCCAGACACTTGCCTTTGGTGAACAGGTAGCCGAAATCTTTCGGCTTTATTTCCAGCAGTTCCTCTATGGTGCTTAACGCCTCTGTGTAGTTGTGGAGTTCTTTGCGCATCAGACACCACACTTTCTGCCTCATCGCCCATTCCGATTTCTTGTGTTTGAGCGACACGTCATACGCATCAGCCGCCTGGCGGTACGCTCCGGTTTTCTGAAGGCACAGCGCGTAGTTGCTCCATGTTTCAGCCGATTCGCGTATAATCCATACGTTGTCTTCGTACAGTTGCAGCGCAAGAGGATAGGCGTGACAGCTCAGAAACAGGTCTGCCACATGAATCTTGTCTCTGGCGGCAGGACGAAGCAACTTCAGCAGATTGCTGTTATGTAGCATCTCCACCTCGTTGAACACGTTGGCAATACCCCAAGGGTTGAGGGCAAAGAAACGGAACGCTTGCCGCGTGTATTCGTTGCAAATCAGCACAGGCTGTTTTTTCTGCATAAATCCGCTCAAAGCGCCATCCGGAAAACAATCTTCAAGAGAAGCTAACCCTGCAATCATCGCATAATAGTCCGAGTCGCATAATTCTTCGAAAAAGCTGCCTTCCAGTTTTTTTGCCATTCTCAGCATTTTCTCGTCCAGATAGTCTGTGTCAAAGGGCAGCCACCAATGGAAAGGGTCGGAGAAAAATGGGGTGGTGTACATCCCTTTGTACATAGCGAAATCGATATCCAGATTATGTGCCTTTTGCTCCATCATCTTCCTTTCGCTCTCTTTTAGCGCTGATTTGAACTCGTCGGTAAGAGCGGTGTTGAAGTCGTCCTGATCCTCCGTAGAAAGGGTGAGAATATTGTTCTTAGTCAGTTTGTCGGGTATGTTTCCCCCAATAAACTGCCGGATTTGTTCCTGCATTTTTTCATAGGACTCCGTGACCCATTTTATGCCGCTTGTACGTACAAGGGCCGACAGCGCATTCTGTGCAAACGCGTTGCCTTCTTCTGTGGCAATCAGGTCCAGGAAAGCATTCATCACACTTGGGAAATAGCGCATCCGGATGTCGTAGTGCAGCATCAGCAACATCAGGCTTACCCATGCGCGTTCCATGATGCACATAGCATGATGTCCTGCGCAAATCATCACCAGAAACTGCATCCCTTCTTCCGAGAAATTGCGAAGCAGGTTCAGCGTCAAGCCGCTAATGCCTAACTCGGCCTCCTCTTCCATCTGGGGATTATGGATATATTCGTCCAGCACGTTCAGGTCGAAGTCCTCCAAACGGCGCGTAAGCCAGAAGAAGCGGAACACCTGCGGCGGACCGTCTATGTCGTCCTCCGATTCAACGCGTGGCCCCACAGGATTGGCTATGAATTGCAGCATCTGGCGGAACTCATACGAAGTGGATTCCTGCAGGCGCTTCTCCAGATAGATGTCATCCAGCAGGATAAACGCCTCGCGGATAAGGTCTTCCGTCACTTCTTCACGGTTCGGGTCGTCCTCCGCGCTCATAAAATAGTCCACTACGTAGCGGTAGTTCTTCTCCAGAGATCGCAGCCTGTTGTTCAACGACAGATTGGCGTTGTTCTTCAGGATGTCTGCCACCCATGGATGAAGCAACGTAAAAGCATGTCCAAGCATGTGTCCGGACAGCAGTCGCGATATGACGTTGAACGTCCTTTCCAATTAGTGTATCTCCTTCTCTATGAGGTAATTATTGCGTTCGGGAGAATTACGGATAATCAGTTCGCCCAAGAACCCGGCCAGGAACAGCATACAGCCCAACACCATCGCCAGAATAGCAATGTGGAACCACGGGCTGTTGGCGATAAGCATGGCGCGTACGCCCGTTGAGAGCGCCCAAATCTTGTGGATAGCCAAGCCCAGCACCACGCAAGCACCTATCAAGAACGACAGCGAGCCAATCAAGCCGAAGAAGTGCATCGGCTGTTTGCCAAACTTGTTCAGGAACCACAGGGTCATCAGGTCCAGATAGCCGTTGACAAAACGGTTCAAGCCGAACTTGCTGACGCCGAACTCGCGCTTGCGGTGTTGTACAACCTTCTCTCCAATATGTGTAAAACCGGCGTTCTTGGCCAAGAATGGAATATAACGGTGCATCTCGCCGAAAACCTCTATATTCTTCACAACCACGCTCTTGTAAGCCTTCAGACCGCAGTTCATGTCGTGCAGTTTCAGTCCGCTTACGCGACGAGCCGTGGCGTTGAACAGTTTGGATGGCAGGTTCTTCGTCAACTTGTTGTCGTAGCGTTTCTTCTTCCAACCGCTCACCACGTCGTAGTCCTCCTCCGTAATCATGCGGTAGAGTTCGGGAATCTCATCCGGCGAGTCTTGCAGGTCTGCATCCATGGTAATGACCACATCACCCTGCGCTGCATCAAAGCCGCAGTATAGCGCTGCCGACTTGCCGTAGTTGTGACGGAACTTGATGCCCTTCACGTGCTCGGCGTCAGCAGCATGCAATTCCTCTATCACTTGCCAGGAGCGGTCCGTAGAACCATCGTTCACGAACAACACCTCATAACTAAAGCCGTGCTCTTGCATTACTCGTGCAATCCATTCATACAACTTCGGAAGCGATTCTTCCTCGTTAAACAACGGTACAATTACACTTATATCCATGTCTTTATTGTTGATTTTCAAATTCTATCATCTTTTTAACCAGCGGCGAGAGAATCAGCGCGGCAAATACACCCATTATCAGGTCGTACACGATGTAGTACAAACTGAAGCGTACAGGCCGGAGCAGCGACTGCAGGCTCTCCTCTGCCATCGCCAGGTCGGATGCGCTGAGCTTCAATTGCTGAAGCACCAGCCTCGTTTGCGTGAGCATGCGACTGAGAAACTCGGTATCAAACCATTTCAGGTACACAATCCGCATCAACGCCGCTACGATGGACGCGAAAAAAAACAGGTACATGATGTACTTGAACGACTGACCGAACGTGATCTCGCCCTCGCACTCTGTCATTCGGTAGTTGAAAGCCGAGCGGAACACGCCGTAGATGATATAAATAGTCAGCAGCCAGGACAGAACGCTCATCCACGCGCTGTCTTGGGCCTTGGCCGTAAGGATGAAATTCAGTCCGAAGAAGATACCCATCTCCAAACCATATACCATTGCATGGTTCACCGGCGAAGGTTTGCCTGTTTTGTCATTTTTAGTTGCCATTTCTTTTCGAAAAAGTATGCAAAGGTAGTGTTTTTTTTCCAAATATGCAAGAAAAACGCATTTTTTTCTAAAAAAATTTGGTTATTTCGATTATTTTTGCTAATTTTGCACCCACTTAAGGTGTTAGTATGGCAAAAAAACAAGAAGAAGACTATATGCAGTTGTGGGAGATGAACCCGATTTGGACCGCTCTCACGAACGATGAAAGAGACTTCATATCCCGACATGTTGAGGTCTGTCGTTATCGCAAAAACGAAATCATCCACAATGAGGGTGATGTCCCTACGCACATGATGATGCTTGG
>ONXE01000211.1 GCA_900321775.1 uncultured Bacteroidales bacterium | reverse complement strand
GTCATGTATTTCTTTACGTTGTTCCACTCGGCCAGCGTCAAGGCACCGCTGTTGCCGCTCGGACGCTGCCAGTGGCTCTGAGGTGCACCAAAGCCCGTCAATGACAACTGATGGCGGTCGTTAATACGCTTCGAGATGTTTACGAAATAACTGTATCCGGTGTAGCCCGTGCCCTGAATATAACCGTTACCCCAGCTACGCGAACCGAGTACTGTAATGGCCCAGCCGCTTGCGCGAAGACCTGTGCTCACCGAGAAAAGCAGTTTGTTCGCGCCGTCGTTGCCGATGGAGTAGGATACTACGCCGCCTTTCTTGGCATCGATACCTTTCGTGATGATGTTGATGGTACCGCCCACCGAAGGCGCACTTACCTTGCTGGCACCCATACCGCGCTGGGTCTGCATCACTGAGGTTACATCGCTCAGGCCTTGCCAGTTGGACCAATAAATAGTACCGCCTTCCATGTCGTTCATTGGCACACCGTTAATCATCGTGGCTACGTTGGTGTTGTCGAAACCGCGCATCCAGATTTCCGAGTCGCCCCAACCGCCGCCTTGGCCGTTGGCATGCACGCCCGGCGTGTTCTTCAGCACCTCCGGGAACTCACCGCCGCCCAGACGTTCTTCTATCTCCAAGGCGTTAACCTGGCTGACTGCCACCGGCGTCTTGCTCATCTTGGCCATCTGGCCCATGATGGTCACGTCTTCCAGCACCTGTGCCACGGCTTTCATCCGGATAGAACCCATGTTGGGCTCTGCTGTCAGTTCCAGCGTTTCGTAGCCTACGTAACTCAGTCTGATTTTCACTCGGCCTGATACATTCAGGCTGAAGTTGCCGTCCAGGTCGGTTACTACGCCGCGCGAAGTTCCAACCTCCAACACGCTCGCACCGATAATCGGCTCACCGTTGTCTGCGTCAACCACTGTGCCCGAGATGTTTATCCCCTGGGCCATCAGACCCATGCACAGCACCGACAACATAACTGATGTAAAAATTCTCTTCATGTGTGTGTTATTTATTTACCGTTATTTCACTTCTTTCACCACTTCGCGTATCACCTGCTCCAGCTTGTCTGCGTAGGCCCTGAAGCCCAGGTCTGTCAAGTGTATTCCATCCACCGTTCCCTCTTCGTCCGGACCGGTCAGCCCCTCGCAGGTTACGTAGTACAGGTTCTCATCCCCCTCTGCCTTCAGCCGCTCGTAGTTCTTCCGGAATGCCGCATTCTTGGCCGGCAGATAGTCGCGGAAATAGCTGTCAAACTTGGCATACGGGTACATCGGACCTTCCACCATGATGATGGGTACACGCGGGCGCGCGCTCCTTATTATTCTAATAAAATCGTACGTCAAGGTGTCGCACATCATCTGCGTGCAGTTGGGCACAGGGTCGATGATGTAGGCTATCACGTCGTCCATCTCCGCCATGGCGCGGGCCATCGGATAGACCAACTTTCCTTCACCGCTCACGCCCAGGTTCACCATCTCTACGTTCAACTCGCGCTGCATGATGTTCGTTGCTGCCATACCTGTCCGGCTTGCGCAACCGCCATGCATGATACTCGTTCCGTAGTTCACGATGCGCATCTTTTGTCTGGGGTTGTCCAGCATCGGCTGCGTCAGTACCGCATCGCTGTCCACGCCTATCTCCATCCAGTTCACGCCGTCGTACAGGGGCAAGTAAATCAGACATTCGTGCATCTCCCCGTCCATGTTCTCTACATACACTTTGCTCTGTATCGAGTCCTTCGACGGCCTGTTGGTGTTCACGTACGCCCAATGCCCACTTGAACTCTTTGAACTCTTTGAACTCCTTGAACTCCTTGCACGGCTCTGCCGATCGTCCGAAGCGGAGCGAAGGAAAGAACTCTTTTTTCCTTCCTCCTCCACCCATATGTACAGATCCGTGCCTTTGATGCCCGTGTCCGCCATATGCGCCATATGGAAATTGCTGTGCAGGTTGTACCGAATGCCGATGCGTTTCGAGTTCGTCGCAAACCGTATCCCTATGCCGGCGCTGTTCAAACCGCGATCCCACAGCTCCTGCCGGATTGAGTCCTTTAGGTAGGTCGGTATCCTCGTGTAAGAGGATAGGGTGTGCACACTTCCCGAGTCCGGCCAACCATGATTGATGATGCGGAACTCGCGTGCGTCCACATACCTCAGCGCCGGCTTATCTGCCCGCACGTAGTTGATACACAGCCACATGCAAGCCAACAACAAACAAAATATCTGCCGTTTCATGTTATACTATTTACTTTCCCGCTGCAAAGTTACAAAGAATTTTTGGAATATGCAAGAAAAAACGTGAAAAAGTGCATTTTCAGCTTGCTGATTGGACTAATCACATACATCTAACTTTGTCAAAGGTTCACACGGAGTGATCGTCCGGAGGAAAGAAAAGTCCACGGCGTAGCAAATCGTCCGGAGCATAGCGCAGGAAAGAAAGGGCAAAGGCTTGACCAAAGACTATGACACGGGTTAATAAAAGTGTTAGTTTTTCGTTCTTAAAGTCTTGCGACTCCCATGAGACGGCCTCGCTACGTGAAAGCGAAACAGCCGCACCGTGAAGAAGCCACTCGGCTTGTGGCTTCGAGACGAAGCGCTTGAAGAAGCCACTCGGCTTGTGGCTTCGAGACGAAGCGCTGCGGGAGCAGATTGAGCGGAGTCATAGAACCTGTCTGAGGAGTAAGTGCGGCGCGCGAGTGAGCGGAGCGAACATAGAATTCCTTAGACAGCGGAGTAAAAATCCGAGAAATTCCGCTCCATAGCCCATGCATCAACCATGAGACGGCCTCGCTACGGGCTCGCTACTACCTCAGGACTGATGCAATCCGAAATTTGGCCAGAATTCCGAACGCGAGTGCAAAGGTACGTTAATGAAACGGGGTTTTGCAAATCTTTTTTGGGAAAAGTGCAAAAAAAGTGCATTTTTTGACGATTTTGGCTGGAAAATAGTGATTTACTGGAACGAATAGGGGATGGTGACTATAGGGACGAGAAGGGGGGGGCTGTGGACGACTCTTACCAATCTTACAATATTACATAAAAATTTGGCTAAAATGGTCGCAAATCAATTCATAATATATATATAATATATTATATTATATATATATTATGGCCAAATCCCAACTCAAAAAAATGTGTAAGAATGTAAGAATTGCAAGAACGGCAAAAGTGCTCAAAATAGTGAGCGGACTGACTTTTCCTAAAAAAAGTGGTTCTTTTGCAAATTAGTTGAAGATTGTGTAGGTATATTTGGTGCGAATCCTGCCGCATTCTTTACGTCTTAAACTTTCGCATATAGCGCAGAT
>ONXE01000157.1 GCA_900321775.1 uncultured Bacteroidales bacterium | reverse complement strand
TCTCCGGATCGCCCTTCGACTCCCAAATGGTGCCGCAGCAGAGGTTAGGCAGATTGTCGGGGAAAATCACCTCGTAACTGGCTTTTGCCAACAGTTCCGTCATCTCATTGATAAGCGGCTGATTATATGGTTCTTTCGCGCGTTTGTCAACGCCCAGTCGCTGATTCAGACAAGAGGGGAAATATACCACTTTCGGAGGCAGTTCAGTAGGATTGTGGAAGACGAGCACCTGTCCCGCTTTTTGCACCGCATCTGCAGGCGTACGCTGCGGGATAGAAGGCGTCCATTGCGGTATGCCCAAGTGATGCAGACCATTGGCCACCCGCTGCATATTCTTTTCCCCAAGAACCACACGGCCCAGGTTGGCCATGCCCAGCACCGAACCTATCGTGCCGGCTACGCCCTCGAAATGGCTCGCTGCGAACCGCGAGAACGCCTTGCCCGCGCCGGACATCTCCATCTGGCGGATCACATGGATGAACTCGCCCGTGTTGATGCCCACAGGACAGGAAGTGGAGCACAATCCGTCTCCCGCGCACAGGTCCTTGCCGATACGGCGGAAAGCACGGCGCAGTTTGCCTGCCTCGTGGCGATTGCCCTCTTTCGTCAGACGTGCTATTTCACGCTGAATAACAATACGTTGGCGCGAAGACAAAGCCATTGTTTTGCTGCCCTCGGTAAACCCGCAAGCCACACAATTGACTTCGCAGAAACCGCACTCGATGCAGCGGTCCACCAGCGGATGCACCTCCGGCAGGGGTTTGATATGCTGGATATACGATGCCGGGTCTTCGTTGAAGATCACGCCGGGATTGAAGATGTTCTCCGGGTCGAACAGCGCCTTCACGTCCTTCATCAGTTGGTAGGCATCGTCTCCCCACTCTCTTCTGACAAACGGCGCCATGTTGCGGCCTGTGCCATGCTCGGCTTTGAGTGAGCCGTGATATTTGTCCACCACCAGATCCACGACGGCATGCATCATCGCGTCGTATTGTGCCACGGCTTCGTCCGAGTCGAAACGCTGATTGAGGATAAAATGGTAATTGCCCTCGAACGCGTGGCCGTAGATGACCGCGTCGGGGTAATGGTGCTTCTCGAACAGTTCGCGCAGGTCCGCCGTAGCCTCAGCCAAATGCTCGATGGGGAAAGCGATGTCCTCTATCAGGCAGGTGGTGCCGATAGGACGCGTACCGCCCACTGCGGGGAAAATACCCGAACGCATCGCCCAATATTTGCCAACCAGTGCGGGGTCTTGGGTGAACTTGGCGGGCTGGCAGAGGGTGTAATGGGTCAGCACCTCTTCTATCTGACGTATCTTGTTCTCCAGTTCGGCTTGCGTCGAAGCCTCCACTTTCAGCAGTTCCGCTCCGGCATCTTCGGACAGACCCTGCAGTTCCGGAAAATCCTGCTCTACGACGCGCATGGAACGCCTGTCGAAATACTCCACTGCCGATGGTGCGCCGGTTTGCTTCAGTTCCGTCACGCAGCGGCAGGCCGACTCGGTGGTAGGGAACAGCAGCAACGCCGAAGCCGTGTGGCCGTAGTCCTCGCCGGTCTTCATCACGATAGACGACAGGAACGCCAGCGTGCCTTCCGAGCCCACGATGAGGTGAGCGATGATGTCGAAGGGATTCTGGTACTCCACAAACGGCAGGATAGTCAGACCCGTCACGTTCTTAATACTGTATTTCTTGCGAATCAGTTCCGTCAGGCGTTTGTTGGCCAATGTGCGGTCACGCAGGTCCTCGATGCGGCGCACAAAATGCGGGTGCGACACACGAAAATCCGCCTTGGATTTCTCGTCACCGGTGTCCAAAACAGTGCCGTCGGCCAAAATCAGTCGAACCGAATCCAACATCCGATAGGAGTTGGCATGTACGCCACACACCATACCCGAGGCGTTGTTGTTCACGATACCGCCTACCATCGCCGAGTTAAGCGAAGCCGGATCGGGCGTGAAACGGCGGCCGTAGGGCTTCAGGATTTGATTTACCCGTGCGCCCACGATGCCCGGCTGCAGACGAATACGTTTGCCGTTGTCCAGCACCTCGTACTGCTCCCATTTCTTGCCCGTCACCATCAGAATAGACGGCCCGCAAGCCTGTCCCGACAACGACGTACCCGCAGCACGGAAAGTGATAGACTTATGCTCACGTAGTGCGCGAGAGAGAATCTGCTGCACTTGCTGCTCTGTGGCCGGATGCAGCACTTCTTCGGGCACATATCGGTAAAACCCGGCGTCGGTACCCCAGGCCAGACGTTCTATATAACTATTCATACAGATAATATTTTGAGGAACGCGCACGATAGGCGTCCACATCTTTGTTCCAGTACTCTTCCAGGTCCGCCCAGCGGTAGGTTTTGGCGAACTGCTCGCGAACAAAACCCGTGCCGCATACGATGTCGAACATATGGAACCTCTTCGGGTCACACTCCTCAAAGAAGCGGTGCTCGGGATAGAGACGATTCAGCATCTCTAACAGGTGGAACTGCACAGAGGTCAGGTGTGCCGCGTTGAAGTCCATCAGGTGGATTTGTACGCCCTGAATCTGCTCGCCCTTATATACCGAGTAGAACGGTTTGTAGTAGATAGGCCGGAAGATCAGTCCTGGCAAGTTCAGCGCGTTCATCGAGTCAGCCAACTGCTGCGCGTCTATCCAAGCGGCGCCGAGCAACTCGAACGGCAACGTGTAACCTACGCCTATGTTGAAGAACCCGAACTCGCCCAAAATGCCCGTCATGGGGTAGAAATAGGCGGTGCGGCCGGTCTGCACGTGCGGCGAAGCCACTACCCACTCGAGGCCCGTATCTTCCCACAGCATGTCGCGATGCCAGCCTTCCATAGGCACCACCGTCAGGCAGCAAGGCTTGTACAGCACACCGTTTTTCTTCATGGAGAGGCTGTCCGCCAGCACCTTCGCGCTATCCGCCTCCCACCTTTCCCGTGCCTCTTCGTTCACCATCAGCGCCAGTTCGCCGGGCGTCTGCGCGTACAGGTAAGGGATAGTGTATTGCGACACGAACGAGATGTACCCCTCTTCGGCGATGCAGCCTTCTATCTTGCGTCCGCCCAAGGGATTGGGACGGTCCAGCACCACCAGTTCCTTGCCCTGATCGGCGCAGGCCTCCATCAGCATGCCAAGGGTGGAGATATAGGTGTAGGAGCGGCAGCCGTTGTCCTGGATATCGTAAACCAGCACATCCACGTCGCGGAGCATCTCCGGCGTAGCTTTGCGCGTCTTGCCGTAGAGCGAATACGTAGGCAGGCCCGTCTTCTCGTCGATACTGTCGTTCACCAGGTCACCCGCATGCGCATTGCCGCGTACGCCGTGCTCCGGGCCGTACAGCGCCACCAGGTTGACTTCGGGTGCCTCAAAGAGGATATCAATGGTGGACTTGAGTTGACGGTCCACACCCGTCGGGTTGGTCACCAGCCCCACACGTTTGCCACGAAGCACATCGTAACCGCGGTCACGAAGCACCTCGATGCCCGGTTTCACTACAGGACGTGCCGGCTCTGCCGCGCAGTCCGCTTTCATAACACACACGCGCATACCGGCCAAAGCCACCAGGGCCAAAACGCCCACCAAAAGAAGGATATTCGCCTTATTTTTCATACCAATTTCATTTGACGGTGCAAAATTATAAAAAAAAAACGACATATGCAAATATTTTCGGTTTTTTTCTTGCAAAACTCTTGCACATGTCAAAAAAAAGCAGTAACTTTGCAGCCGAAATGACGCAACAAGAGATACTAAATATCAAACAACGCTACGGCATCGTCGGGTCGTCACCGGCCCTGATGCACGACATCGAAGTAGCGGTTCAGGTGGCCAAGACCAACCTGTCGGTCCTTATCACGGGCGAAAACGGCGTGGGTAAGGACATCTTCAGCCGTATTATCCACGACTACTCGCCCCGCAAGCACGGTCCGAGCCTGTCGGTCAACTGCGGCGCTTTCCCCTCGGGCACGATCAACTCCGAGTTGTTCGGCCACGTGAAAGGAGCCTATACCGATGCGCGCAGCGACCGCAAGGGCTATTTCGAAGAGGCCAACGGCGGCACGCTCTTTCTTGACGAAGTGGGCGAACTGCCGTTAGACACGCAAGCCATGCTGCTGCGCGTCCTGGAGACGGGCGAGTACCTGCGCATGGGCGAATCGACTATCCGCAAGACCAACGTACGTGTGGTAGCTGCCACCAACGTGGACCTGCCGCGTGCCATCAAAGACGGACGCTTCCGCGAGGACCTCTATTATCGCCTTTGCGGCGTGGAGATCCATGTGCCGGCTCTGCGCGAACGCAAAGACGACATACCCCTGCTCTTCCGTAAGTTCGTGGCCGATTTTGCCGACCAGAATGCCATCCCGCGCATCAGTCTCACCGAGGATGCCAAGGCGTTGCTGAAGAACTACTACTGGGGCGGCAATATCCGCCAGCTGAAGAACCTGGCTGAGCAACTGTGCGTCATCAGCGAAGAACGCGAAATCAACGCTGACATGCTCCGGCCCTATCTCAAGGACAACGAGCTGAACCGCGCCCCGGCTATCTTCACCGGCTCCGAACGCTACCCCGACGAACAGATGAGCGAGCGG
>ONXE01000105.1 GCA_900321775.1 uncultured Bacteroidales bacterium | reverse complement strand
CACCGAAGCCATCAGGCGTAAGCCCTACTCCGTAGTACTCTTCGATGAAATCGAAAAAGCACATCCCGACGTCTTCAACGTCCTCCTCCAGGTGCTCGATGATGGCCGACTCACGGACAACAAAGGCCGCACCGTCAACTTCAAGAACACCATCATCATCCTCACCTCCAACTTGGGCTCTCAGCTCATACGCGAGAACGAGGAGAAAGGCGTAGACCGCGAACAGACCAAGCGGCAAGTCTTCGACCTGCTCAAGCAGACCATTCGGCCCGAGTTCCTCAACCGTATCGACGAGATAATCATGTTCACTCCGCTCAACCAGGAGATGATTGAACAGGTGGTTGGACTGCAAATCAGCGCAATACGCAAGATGCTCGGACGTCCTATGGAGCAAGGCGGATCAGGCATTGACCTCCGCGTCACCGATGATGCCATTCGATACATCGCCAAGGAAGGCTACGACCCGCAGTTCGGCGCTCGTCCTGTCAAAAGGGCGTTGCAACGACTCGTCCTCAACGAACTTTCCAAGAGCATCATTGCCGGCAAGATCAACCCGGGCAAGCCTGTCATTGTGGACATGCACAACGGAGAACTTGGGTTCTCCAACTAAAAAAGATTCCCTCTTCGGAGGGGATTTTTTTTTGCCTATTCTGTACGCTTGATACGCATTTGATTCCGATTCTCTTGCAAATAGTGATTTTTTTGAGAAAATATTTGGTCAATTCAAAAAAAAGCAGTACCTTTGCGCCCGAAAACGTTTTTTAACATACGCATAACGGTACAAAAGCGAATATGAAACTACAGAAAGATAACATCGAAGCCGTCTTGGCCGAGATGACAGTTCGAGAAAAAGCAACCATCATTGTAGGGGCAGGATGGGGAAGTCTCTTTGAAGGCTTCCACCTGCCCTTTTGTCATGGACATCGTGTGCCCGGTGCCGCCGGAGAAACGCGGCCCATCGAGCGCCTGGGCATCCCCTCTATTGTGCTCGCCGACGGACCTGCCGGAGTCCGCATCAAGCAATCCGGAGCAACGGCCTTCCCCGCTGCTGTATCCCTCGCTTCTTCACGTGACCCCAAACTCCTCGAAGAAGTGGGCAAAGCCCTTGGCGAAGAAGCACGCGCCTTCGGCGTAGATGTGCTCCTCGCGCCCGGAATGAACCTCATGCGAAACCCGCTCTGCGGACGCAATTTCGAGTACTACTCCGAAGATGCGGAACTCAGCAGCGAAATGGCCGCCGCCATGATCCGCGGTATTCAGTCCGCAGGAGTCGCTGCTACACCCAAACACTACGCCCTCAACAATCAGGAAACCAATCGCTTCCACAACAACGTCATCATCGACGAAAAGCCAATGCGCTCGGTCTATCTCGAGAACTTCCGCCGAGCCATCGCCGAAGCCAAACCTTGGGCAATCATGGCCTCTTACAACAGCGTCAACGGAACGCCCGTACAACAGAACAAACATCTCCTCACGGACATTCTCCGCGATGAGTTCGGATTCGATGGCGTAGTCCTCACCGATTGGACCAAGCACAAGAATCCCGCAGACAAAATCGCCGCCGGCGTCGACCTCCTCATGCCCGGCTCCAACTCCAATATCCGCAGCATCTGCCGCGCTGTTCGAAGTGGCAAACTCTCCGAAACACGCCTCAACGAAGCCGCACGCCGAGTGCTTCAACTCATCGTCAAGACGCCTACCTTCAATTCTTCCTCCAAAGCAGGTCAACTGACCCAAACTCAGAAAGAAGCCCACGCGGCACTTTCACGCCGCGCTGCTGCTGCCGGATGCGTGCTCCTCAAAAACGAAAACAACGCCCTTCCTATCGCTCCTGACGCCAAGAAAATAGGCTTAATGGGCGTTCATTCATACAACACAATATGTGGCGGTATAGGCAGCGGATTCGTCAACTGCGAACACCGCATTTCGCTCTACGATGCCTTCAAAGCACGTGGATTCCGACTCAATGGACGCTCCGAAGAAACATACACTGCCGTTTTGGAGAAGAAGAGCAATCTCGTCAAACCCGCCGGATTGGGATGCGTAACCAAGTATATGGCCGAACCCGTGTACAAAGAGTTCCGCTTCTTCTCCGAGGATTGCGTACACAACGTTGTGGACCTTGCCGATGCTGTCATCGTCACGATTAGCCGACAGGCAGGAGAAGGCGTGGATTGCAAACTCGAGAAAGGCTCTTACTACCTCGCCGACGCCGAGATGGAACTCCTCCGCTCTATGTCCAGACGTTGTCTGCACGACGAAAAGCAACTCATCGTCGTCCTCAACGTCGCACATCCGATTGAGACGGATTCTTGGAGCAGTTTTGCCGACGCAATCCTCCTTGTTTGGCTGCCCGGACAAGAGGCTGGACACGCTATTGTAGATGTCCTCACGGGCGCTGTGAAGCCTGCAGGCAAACTGCCGGTTACTTGGCCCCTCAAATACGAAGACCTCCCCTCTGCGGCCAATTTCCCCGCTTGCTCCAAGGACAACAAACCCGTCAAAACACCCGACGGCATCAAGGACTTCGACTACACACGCTACGCCGAAGGCGACCAAATAGGCCATTACTACTTCGACCGTCATCCCGAAATCCCCGTTGCCTTTCCCTTCGGCTTCGGCCTGACCTATTAGGCCTATTGGTCTTATTAGTCTCATTAGCCCTATAAGCCCTATAAGCCCCATTGGCCTTATTAGCCCTATTAGTCCTATTGGTCCTATAAGTCCATTAGTCCTATTGTCCTCATCACCCCCACAAAAAAAGCAGTCTCAAACGAGGCTGCTTTTTTTGTCTTTCCTGTCAATGATTAACCCTTTAACCATTAACCCTTAACCATTAACCATTAACCCTTCTTATCGTTTCTTCTCCAACAGCAACGTACGGGTCGGCTGGTCGCAAACCTCGCTCGGACCGTAGTACTGAATCGGACCCGGGTAGATGTAGCTCGTGTGAGCGTCAGCCCAAAGTTCGCGCTTCGAAGCAAAGTACTTGAATGGCTCGCCTTCCAGATCTACCAGTGCCTTCTGGATAACCGGTTTCATCTTGCCGGCACGCTTCTCCATGTTCATCATCATCGTGATAGGAATACCGCCTGCCTGCCATTCATTGGCCGGAGTAGTCAGGTTCTGCACAATAGCCATATAACCCGTCTTGCCCTCTGCAATCAGCCATGAAGCCGTACGACCCAGCGAGTAGCAGTAGTCGGCATCAAAATTGGATGGAATAGCGCAGCGGCCTTCATAGCCGAAGAAGTGGTTCAGCGCCGCAAACTTGCCCTTATACGTGCCTTCTCCCTTCATGATGGCCAGTTTCTTCGCAACCATCTCGATGAGCAGTTTCTCCGTCTCAATCTGGCTTACCATCACGTTGCCGTGAGGATCACGGTCCAGCGTCAACTGGCGTGCAATTCCCTTCGGCAGATCGCGGTACAACTGACTGCTCTCATGAGTCAGCTTGGCCTTTACATACTGACGCTTCTCGTCGTCGCTTTCCAACGAGTTGAACTCCTCGTTGTTGGCCAGCAAATCATTCAATTCGGCAATCAGTCTGCGCATTGCCGGAATAAACTCAATCAGACCTTCCGGAATCAGGATAGTACCGAAATTCAGTCCTGCGTCAGCACGATCTACAATCACCTTAACAATCTGATCTACAATGTCGTTCAAGGTCATCTCCTTGGCCTCAACTTCCTCCGAGATAATACAGATGTTCGGCTGTGCCTGCAGTGCACATTCCAGCGCAATATGGCTGGCGCTACGGCCCATCAAACGAATGAAGTGCCAGTATTTCTTGGCCGAATTGGCGTCACGCTGCAGATTACCAATCAACTCACTATAAACCTTGCAAGCCGTGTCAAAACCGAAACTCGTCTCAATCTGCGCGTTCTTCAGGTCGCCGTCAATGGTCTTCGGGCAGCCAATCACCTGAATACCGGCGTTCTTCTGCTGATAGTACTCAGCCAACACGCATGCGTTGGTGTTCGAGTCATCACCGCCAATGATCACGATGGCCTTGATATTCAGTTTCTTGCAGGCTTCAATACCCTTGTCGAACTGCCACGTCTCTTCCAGCTTGGTTCGACCCGAACCGATGATGTCAAAACCGCCGGTGTTGCGGTATTCGTCGATGATGTTGCTCGTCAACTCCAGATAGTTGCCCTCAATCAGGCCGCTCGGACCGTTCAGGAAACCGTAAAGTTTGTTGTTCGGATTCAATTGCTTCAAACCGTCAAACAAACCGGCAATCACGTTGTGCCCGCCGGGAGCCTGACCACCCGACAGGATGACGCCTACGTTCATCTCCGGGAACGCTTTCTTCTCACCCGGAACAAGCGAAATTACAGGCAGACCGTAGGTGTTCGGGAACAACTTCTTGATCTCTTCCTGATCTGCCACCGACTGGGTCTTCTCGCCTTCTTTGATAGCTACGAAACCTTGCAGCGCTACCGGCATTTTCGGCTGGTAATTGCTGCGTGCAATTTGTAAAGGACTTTTCTGCATAATACTTTATATATAATTCTTAACTTTCAACTCTTAACTCTTAACCATTAACCATTAACCCGGAGGTGTCCCCGCTTAACGGGGAAACCGGCCTCCGCCGGAAGGGGCTTAACCTGTAACCTGTAACCGTTAACCATTAACCCTTAACCCTTAACCCTTAACCCTTAACCCTTAACCATTAACCATTAACCATTATCTCTCCCCTTGTATAAGCTTCAACAACGCTTCCACTGCTTCCTCCTGCGGAATGTTCTTCAGCACGCATTCTTTCCCTCTGTACAGGCTTATCTTGCCTCTTCCTGCTCCTACATAACCGTAGTCGGCATCAGCCATCTCACCCGGACCGTTCACTATACAGCCCATCACCGCAATCTTCAGCCCTTTCAAATGGCCTGTTGCGGCACGAACCTCGCGAATCACTTCCTCTATATTAAATAACGTGCGCCCGCACGAGGGACAACTGACATACTCGGTCTTGTACCGAATCAGTCCCGCTGCCTGAAGAATATCTTTGCTCAGCACTTCCAATTTCTCCTTCAGAAAATGCGCATTCTCTATCTCTAATTGTTTCTTCCCGTCTTTCTCCAACAACCATTTGCCGCATTCTGCCGCTGCCTGCAACTGCATCAGCGCCCAGTCTGTCTGATTGCTCCTGTAAATTAGCTTCTCCCCTTCTGCGCCCAAACTTACACCGTGGTAACGAATACTCTCCGGGTCGGCAAAATAGTCTCTCAGCGCTCTCGCAACGGGAATCTCCGCCTCCGGAGCTTCACTCAGGCTTACGCGAATAGTGTCGCCTATGCCGTCAGCCAGCAGAGCACCAATACCTACAGCCGATTTGATCCTGCCGTCTTCACCCTCTCCGGCTTCAGTCACGCCCAGATGCAGCGGGAAATGCATGCCTTCCTTATCCATCTGCTTTACCAGCAACCTCACCGTCTCTGCCATAATCCGGGTGTTGCTCGCTTTGATAGACAGCACGATATTCGTGAACTGCTCGTCCACCGCCACGCGCAAAAACTCCATGCAACTCTCCACCATTCCCGCCGGAGTATCACCGTACCGCGACATAATCCTGTCACTCAGGCTGCCGTGATTCACACCGATGCGTAGTGCCGTTCCATGCGCCTTGCAGATGTCCAGCAACTTCACAAACCGCTCTCTTAGCCGTTGCAACTCAGCCTCATACTCCTCGTCAGTGTACTCAATATGCTTGAACACACGGGCCGGATCTACGTAATTGCCCGGGTTGATTCGCACTTTCTCCACCCACTGCGCAGCCAGATCAGCCACATTCGGATTGAAGTGTACATCTGCTACCAACGGCCCGAATGTCTTTCCGTGATTCCGTGATTCCGTGATTCCTTGCTCCCTAATCAACCTCAAACTCTCCGCCTCGCGCGAACCTTGCGTCGTGAAACGAACCAACTCCGCTCCCGCCTCAAAACAGCGCAGTGCCTGACTTACCGAAGCCTCTATATCGTTGGTGTCCGTGTTGGCCATCGTCTGGATACGAATAGGGTAGGCAGAACCTATACCAAGCGAACCCACCACCGAAGTGGTAGATTCGCGTCGGTTATAGTTGAGTGATATGTTGTGTGCGCTTACCACCAGCAAACAACGTATTTTTCGTTAACGTGCTGATACCACTTTTGGTTCGTGGCACCACCCGAAAGAACCCAACTCTCGTACTCGGGATAACCCTGCGAGAAGTACAGTTTATTCCAGATATGACGGGTCAGCGTCGGGCACTTGAAGCCCCAAACGGCACCGTTGGTACCTGCGTACGGAATGGTCGGATCCAGCGTACCTGCTGTCACACCTGTATTGTACTTCTCCATGGTCTTGCTTTGGGAAGCGGAAGGCGAGTATACGGGATCGTAGCCTTTCAGACCAATCACGGAGAAGTCTTTCTTCATGATGTAGAAGTTCTGATTCTGGGTGTTCACCACCGTGTTGATCATGTTCTGCTTAACTGCCTCACGCTCTTCCTGAGTCATCTCGATACGCGGTTTCATGTGGTAGATCACCGTCATGGTGAACAGACCACCGGCTACGTTGATGTAACCCGGAATCACGTTGTAGAACTTCTGGTTCAGAATCTGCGAGAACGGATAAGGCAGCGTCGGATCGGTTGCAAGCTCAGGATCGTACTGGCTCTCGTCCGGACCACCCTTGAAACCGTAGGTCAGGTTGAACACCGTGTGGTTGGAGAAGCTGCCGTTCACATAGGTGTACTC
>ONXE01000156.1 GCA_900321775.1 uncultured Bacteroidales bacterium | reverse complement strand
TTTTTTGTAACTTTGCAGCCGTTTTTGTATCGTGCATAATGTGTGCGTGCGCACATGTGTATGATTTAAAGGTTGATAATGAATGAGGTGAGATGAAAATTTCAAACATGATTGTGCCGAATCTGCTGTTGGGAATGGCAGGCGGCATACAGTATTATGCCTTGGTTAAGGCTTCGAAAGATCCGCGCAAGTCAAGCGAAAAGACGTTGCGTGAGATATTGACGTACGCAAAAGATACCGTCTATGGCCGTGAACACCACTTTGATGAGATACTTCAAGCCAAGGATGATAAAGAGTTGTACGCACTTTACAGGAAATGGGTTAAGCCCAATGAATACGAGGACTTGCGTCCGTATGTAGAGCGCCACAAACATGGCGAGAAAGATATTCTGTTCCCGGGCAAGCCGGTGTTGTATGCCACGACTTCGGGCTCGACGGCAGAACCCAAATGGATTCCGATTACGGAGCGTTATCTGAAGACCATCTACGGCAAGATGACCAAGGTTTGGCTGTTCAATTTTATCCAGAATCGTCACAAGGTGTTTGCCGGCAAGATTCTGTCGATAGTGGGCAAAGTGGTAGAGGGTTATGCTCCTGACGGTACGGTTTACGGTTCGGTTAGCGGCGTGACGCAGCGCGATTGTCCGGGGTTTGTGAAGAAGTTGTACAGCAATCCGCAGTGCGTGTACAGTATAGCCGATTACACGGCGCGCTATTACGTACTGATGCGCATGGGTATAGAGCAGGATATTACGCTGATTGTCACTGCCAATCCATCGACGATTGTGGAGTTGCAGAACAATGTGAACAAGTACTACGACGAGTACGTCGCCGACATCGAGAAAGGCACGCTGAAGGCCGATTTGAACATCGACCCTGAGATTCGTAAAGAGTTGGAAGCGTGCCTGAAACCCAATCCCCAGCGTGCAGCTGAGTTGCGCGAACTGAAGAAACGATATGGCCGTGTTCTGCCTAAGCATTATTGGCCTAACCTGCAGATTCTCAATACCTGGAAATGCGGTAATACGAAGGTTTATTTGGACAAATTCAAGGACTCATTCCCCGAGGGCATGTTGCATCAGGAGTTCGGTTACTTCGCTTCGGAGTGCCGTTTCGGCCTGGTGATGGATGACACGTTGAACAGCGTCATGTTCCCTCATATGCACTACTATGAGTTTGTCAAAGAGGAGGAGATGGACGCGGAGAATCCGACGTTCTATCAGCTGCACGAACTGGTGGAAGGTCAGCGTTACTGCCCGTTTGTGACCACGTTTGCCGGCCTCTACCGTTATGATATGAACGACCTGCTGGAGGTGGGCCCGAAGTTCCGGAATACGCCTACGGTGCACATGATACAGAAGACCCATGGCATTGTCACCATGACGGGCGAGAAACTGTACGAGCGTCAGTTTATCGAGGCTGTGCGTCAGGCGGAAAAGGAAACGGGAATGCCGTTGCGCTTCTTTATCGGTTTTGCGGAATTGCCCGAATCGCGCTATAATTTCTACTACGAGTTTGCAGACCAGGCTACCACTCAGGCTCAGGCAGAGCAGTTTACCGAGGTGGTGGACAAGGCGCTGCAGCGAATCAATATTGAGTACAAAACCAAGCGCGAATCGCTCCGATTGAAAGATGCAGTCACCTACCGTCTTCAGCCGGAGTCGTTCGAACGTTTCAAGGAGCGTTGCATCGCCGAGGGTGCTCGCGACGGACAATTCAAACTGAATTTGTTGCTTCAGGACGAGAAACGACAAGCCAAGTTTAATGACCTGACAATCAAGTAATAGTCAGTTAATACAGGGGATAGTTTGCGTAGGAAACAGTTTTAGAATTAATAACTTCCCTTTGCGGGATAATGATAAATTGAATAAATACTTTAAACGAATGAGCGACAAACCGACATATTTGGATAATGAGGGTAGGCCGTTGCCGTATCCGTACTTGATTAATTTTGTGTTGATGATTATAGGTGGCTTGCAGACCAAGCGCCTGAACATTTGGTCCAAGCACCCGCGTCATGCTGCGGAGAAGACGTTGCGTGATATCCTGAACTTGAGTAAGGACACGGTGTACGGCAAGGAGCACCATTTTGAGCGCATCTTGTCCGCCACTTCGGCGCAGGAGTTGTTCCGTCTGTACCGTTTCTACGTGCCCGAGAACAACAGTTTTGAAACGCTTCGTCCGTACGTGGAGCGTCATAAGAACGGCGAACCCGACGTTTTGTTCCCCGGCAAGCCGGACATGTATGCTACCACTTCGGGCACGACGTCGCAGCCCAAATGGGTGCCCATGACGCACAAGTACCTGAAAGATGTGTACGGCAAGATGTCGCATATCTGGACGTGGAATTTCGTGAAGCACCGCAGTCGTATTTTTGGCGGCCATATCTTCCCGATTGTGGGCAAGGAGGTGGAGGGTTATGCTCCGGACGGCACTATCTACGGTTCGGTCAGCGGTGTGCTGGTGCGAGATATTCCTTCCATTATCAAGAAACACTATGTTGCGCCCGCGTGCGTGATGTCTATAGAGGACTATGCTGCGCGTAACTACACGCTCATGCGTATGGCCATGCAGTGGCGTGACGTGACCCTTTGGGCAACGGCCAACCCCTCGACCATACTGGAACTCCTTCACACCGTAGAGGAGCATGCTGAGGACCTGATTCTGGACATCGCATGCGGCACTATATCCGAAAAATACGAGGTGTCACCGGAGATTCGCGAGGAGTTGTCGCATTGGATCAAACCGCAGCCTGAGCGTGCCAAAGAACTGAAGGAGTTGTTGGCTGCGGGCAAACTGGAGCCCAAGTACTATTGGCCCTGGTTGCAGTATCTGAGCACTTGGAAATGCGGCAATACCAAGGTGTACATGGACAAGTACATGGACAAGTTTGACTTCAGCAAGACCTTCTATCAGGAGTTGGGCTACATCGCCACCGAGTGTCGTTTCGGTTTTTCGCTGGACGATAGCATCGAGTCGGTACTTTTCCCGCATTTCCACTACTACGAGTTTGTGGCTGAGGATGAGTTGGATAGCCCGAGAAAGCATTTCCTGCAGATAGACGAGTTGGAGGTAGGCAAGCGTTACAATGCGTACGTGACCACTTATTCGGGTCTCTATCGTTACAATATGAACGACCTGGTTGAGGTGGGCGGACATTACTACAATACGCCTACCGTTCATATGATCAGCAAGGTGAACGGCATTGTCTCGCTTACGGGTGAGAAGTTGTACGAACCGCAGTTTATTCAGGCTGTGCACGAGGCCGAGGAGGAAACGGGTCTGAAGACCAAGTTCTTTGTGGGCTTCGCCGATGTGGACGAGAGCAAGTATCATTTTTATTTCGAGTTTGCTGACAAGTTGGTTCAGAAGCGCAAGAACCGCGAGCCGGACACGGAGATGGTTACTCAGGAGGAGGCCGATGCCTTTGCCAAGGTGGTGGATGCGCATCTGCAGAAAATCAATGTGGAGTACGAATCCAAACGTCAGTCGTTCCGTTTGCATGAACCGCAGGCGCACATTCTCCTGTCGAATGCCTATTCCCGCTTCAAGGCCGCATGCCTTCGCGACGGATTCCGAGACGGACAGTTTAAGTTTAACCTGCTGATGCAGGACGAGAAACGTCGCAGTCGCTTCCGTTTGCTCGAGCGAATCGAGAAGGGCGCTCAGCGTCTTAGCGATTCGATTCTGGAAGGTGCCAACCAATGGGATACGCGTATTGATGAGAACCGCAAGCGTCGCAGTGAACGACGTCAGGCACGTGCCGATCGTCGTGCTAAACGTCGCGGCGAGTTGCCTCCATCAACGGAAAACAACAATAATAACGAACAGTAGAGTAGTATGTTGAAAATACAAGACCTTGATTTACAAGGAATAAAAGCCGTAATTTTTGATTTGGACGGCACGCTGTACGACAAATCGTCGCTGGGGCGTCGTTTGCTTAACACACAATTCGGCCGAGTGGGGTTGCTGTCGCGTGAACAAATAGCGCGGCATAATCTCCGAGGCAAGTATTTCGGCTCGGAGGAAGCGTTCTACGATGCGTTTTTCAACGAGATGGCCAAGGGCAACAAACTGATTGCACGCCTTTCGCGCTACTGGTATTTCCATGATTTTATGCCCAAGATGGTGGAAACGTTGAGGACTGAATATCAGTTGGAACCTTGGGTTCGTGACCTGTGTTGGGAATTGCAGATTGCCGATATCAAGATAGCTGTGTACAGTGACTACGGCTATGTAGAGGAGAAAATGGAGGCGTTGGATTTTAATGCCGCCAATGTGGATGTAGTGGCCGATGCGCCTGCTTTGGGCGGACTCAAGCCTGCCAAAGAGTCGTTGGAAAAAGTGGTGGAGATGTTGGGCGTTCCGGCCGAGAATTGCCTGATAATCGGTGATCGCGAAGACACGGATGGCGCCGGTGCACGCGCGCTGAACATGCGTTTTATGCAGGTGGATAACAGGGTCGAATCGACTCTTCCGCTCAGGTATAACAAGCGTTATAGGGATTTGGTGGTCAAGGAGGGCGTGTATGTCCCGGACGCGGGCATCGACTATCCCGAGAATGACCCTGTAAAGCGCTTGTTTCATGCTGTGCAGGACCGCGAATTTGTCGTGGACGAGAACTATCCTTTCGTGGAT
>ONXE01000155.1 GCA_900321775.1 uncultured Bacteroidales bacterium | reverse complement strand
CTTGTGTCCGCAGCGCTGGAAATGGCGCAGCATCATGATGCCGCACAAGTGACCTATATGCAGGCTGTCGGCCGTGGGGTCGATGCCCACGTAGGCCGCCGTCATCTCTTTCTGCAACTGCTCTTCTGTCCCCGGCATGATGTCATGGAGCATGCCTCTCCAACGTAGTTCTTCTACAAAATTCTTCATATATAGTATTCCTTAATTTACAAAATCGTCTGCAAAGTTACAACAAATTTTTGGATTGTGCAAGAAAAAACGTGAAAAAGTGCTGAAAAGTGCATTTTCAGGTTGCTGATTGGACTAAGCGTAGGTTGTTCGGAGGCCGTTCGAAGAGAGTCCAGTGGTGTATGAGGGGAGAGACTACGGGAAAATTGAAGGGAAAAGGAATTGACGATTGGACAAGTGACAATTTACGATTATTCTTTCCTGCGCTGCGGACGATCGCTGCGCGTGGACGATTGGATTAATTGTCCGATTGGCGATGCCGATAGAAGGCAGGGAGAGGGCTGAGGGAGAGTGGAGAGGATGGAGGGAGGAGAGAACATAGGAAGGAGAGATGAGGGGGGTGGGTGCGGTATGGGAGGAAAACGATTTTCCGGTTTTTCGTGTTTGTTCGAGAAAACGCCGCATTTCGACACGAAAATGGAGGAAACAGATACAAAAAGTATTTTTTTTCAGCAAAATGCTTGCACAATTGAAAAAAAAGCAGTATCTTTGCAGTCGAATTCCGCAAAAGCGGGTTTTCTGCATTCCCCTGACCGGGTGGAATGATCTCCGAATTTTATTTTACACTATGACATACGACATGAACAAACTCGGGCAGTTGACGCTCGATGAACTGAAAAAACTTGCAAAAGAATTCGGCCTAAAAGTGAAACGTGGAGCCGAAGCACAAACACTCATTTACGAAATTTTGGATGCCCAGGCTATTCAACACGCAGCAGAGGTAGAAGCCAAAGCCGAGTCGCGCACGACTACCCGCAAGCGCGAGCGTACTCGCGTTGCCGCAAAAAATAAAGTAGAAAAGGTAGGATTGAGTCACCTGCAGGACAAAGGTCCCAAGATGACCTCACAGGCTGAGGAACAAAAAGCCATGGCCGAGCAGATGGAGCAACGTACGGAAGAACAAGCTCGGATGCAGGTTCGCCGTCGTGGTCGTCCGCGCAAGAACCCTATTATTCCGCCCGTTGAGGCCGCTCCTGTTGCTGCGCAACCCGCACAGCCGCAGCCCGTTGAGGCTCCTGTTGCGTATCCTGTTCAGCCGCAGCCTCAGCCGGTTTCATCTCAACCTCAGCCGACCGTTGCGAAGCCGCAGGAATATATGCCCGAACAGCCTCAGGAGGCCTATTCTCTGAGTGAGGAAGAGCAGCAAGAGGCAAAACTACGAGCCAAACGCGAAGAGGCCAATCGTGCCGCGATGGAGGCTGCCATGCTGGCCTTTGAGGACGACCGCGCATATACCCGCCGCAAGAAAATGCGCATGGCCAAAGAGGCTAAGGACATCGCAGGACAGGGGTTCAAGGACAATAATGCCCCGCAGGACGACAATCAGGGCAAGCAATATAATGCGCCTCAGCAGAACTATGAGAACGAGTACGATTTCGGCGATTTTGTGACAGGTATCGGCACGCTGGAGGTTATGCCTGACGGTTTCGGGTTCCTCCGTTCTCCGGATTACAACTACCTACCCTCGCCTGACGACATCTACGTGTCGGCGCAGCAAATCAAACAATACGGGCTGAAGCCCGGCGATACCGTGGAATGCTCGATTCTCCCGCCCAAGGACGGAGACCGCTATTTCCCGATGAACAGCGTCAAGAAGATCAACGGTTGCCTGCCTGAACAGGTTCGCGACCGCGTGGCTTTTGAGCATCTGACTCCACTCTTCCCTGACACGAAATTCAAGTTGTGCTCGGGGCATAACGACCCTCTCAGTTGCCGCGTTATCGACCTGTTTGCGCCTATCGGCAAGGGTCAGCGCGGACTGATTGTAGCGCAGCCCAAGACCGGTAAGACGGTGCTGCTGAAGGAGGTGGCCAACGCCATTGCGTTCAATCATCCGGAGGTGTACATGATTGTGCTTCTGATAGACGAGCGTCCGGAGGAGGTGACGGATATGGCCCGCAGCGTGCATGCCGAGGTCATCGCCAGCACCTTTGACGAGCCCGCCGAGAACCACGTGAAAGTGGCGAATATCGTGCACGAGAAGGCCAAGCGTCTGGTGGAATGCGGTCATGATGTAGTGATTCTGCTCGACTCTATTACCCGTTTGGCCCGCGCGTACAACACGGTAGCTCCGGCTTCGGGCAAAGTGCTGTCGGGCGGTGTAGAAGCCAGCGCGCTGCACAAACCCAAACGTTTCTTCGGCGCAGCCCGTAACATCGAGGACGGCGGCTCGCTGACTATCATCGCGACTGCCCTGACCGAGACCGGCAGCAAGATGGACGACGTGATCTTCGAGGAGTTCAAGGGCACGGGTAACATGGAACTGCAGCTGGACCGCAAGTTGTCGAACAAACGTGTGTTCCCAGCCGTAGATATCATGGCCTC
This sequence comes from uncultured Bacteroidales bacterium, assembly GCA_900321775.1. Taxonomy (GTDB): domain Bacteria; phylum Bacteroidota; class Bacteroidia; order Bacteroidales; family Paludibacteraceae; genus Colicola. Next base: position 6,373 of record ONXE01000155.1, on the reverse strand, counting down.
GTCCACTCGTCGCGACGACCTGCTGCTGCCGCCTGAGATCCTGAGCCGCATGTGGCAGATCCGCAACTACCTGAGCGACATGAACTCGGTGGAGGCTATGGAGTTCTTGAAGAAACGCATCGAAGTGACCGCCAACAACGACGAGTTCCTCGCTTCTGTAAACGGCTAATAACGAATGGATATTCTGATACTGAACGGTCCCAACCTCAACCTGCTTGGGCGACGCGAACCCGCGTTGTACGGCACTCGCCGTTTTGAGGATTATCTGGAGGAGTTGCGTAGTTGCTTCCCCGATGACCGGCTAACGTATGTGCAGAGCAACCACGAAGGAGACCTCATTGATGCGGTGCAAGAGTACGGTTTCGGCAAAGCCGACGGTATTATCCTCAATGCGGGAGGGTACACTCACACCAGCATCAGTCTGCGCGACGCTGTAGCGGCCGTAGAGGTACCGGTGGTTGAGGTTCACCTGACCGACATCTCTGCGCGAGAGCCTTTTCGCAGAATATCCTACCTCACCGACGTCTCGGCCTGTTGCATCATGGGCAAAGGGCTGGACGGATACAGAGAGGCAATAGAATTTTTGAAAAAGTGAAGAAGTATTTAGTAGTCATAATCCTTGCTCTGTGCGCGTTGAACAGCAATGCGCAGCGAGCCATGAACCGTCCGTACATCGACGACAAAATCATTCATTTCGGTTTTTCGTTAGGTATGAACTTGATGAGCTATTCCATGGTCGAGTCGCTTCAGCCGGTCAGCGGAATATCGCCCACGGACGGGCGCTTCTCCAACGAAGTGCTGCATCCGCGTGTGAGTACGCTGTTCCCGGGTTTCTCGGTTGGTTTCATCACCGATGTGCGTCTGGCCAAACACTTGAACCTGCGTTTCACGCCCGAACTGCACTTTGGCGAACGTATCATCTCGTACAAATCCGAGTCGGGCAACCTGACTCCGATGACCGCGAACGTGCTGTGTATGCCATTGTCTATTCCGCTGATGCTCAAGTGGTCGGCAGATCGTGAGAGCAACTACCGTCCCTACCTGATAGCGGGCGGCGGTGTGAGTTACGACTTCGGGCAGGACAAAGAGAAATATGTGCTTCAGAAGCCCCTGGACTATTTTCTGCAGGTGGGTTTCGGTTGTGATTTCTACTTCAGTTGGTTCAAACTATGCCCGGAGATCAAGTATCAGTTGGGCTTCAACAACGTGCTAACGCCTATGTCGGAGCGCACGGAAGGCATAACAGCCGAGACCCACGGTTTCTACACCGATGCCATCACTCGTCTGCGTTCGCATATGGTAAGTATCGTATTCAATTTTGAGTAACATGGGTAAGAATGTAGCATTATGTTTGAGTAGCGGAGGCAGCCGTGGCATGGCTCATATCGGCGCCATTGAAGAGCTGCAGAGTCGCGGATACAACATCACGTCGGTTTCTGGCACGTCAATCGGCAGCCTGATTGGCGGTATCCTGGCCGCAGGCAAGATTCATGAAGCGCACCAATGGTTTTGCTCGCTTGACAAGCAACAGATACTCTCGCTGACTGATTTCAGTTTCAGCCTCAGCCATATGGTGAAGGGCACCAAAGTAATGGATGCCATCAAGGAATGGGTGCCTGACCGCAACATCGAAGATCTGCCCATGCCGGCGGCTTTCGTTGCTACGGACATCCTCAACAGCCGCGAAGTGGTGTTCACCTCGGGCAAACTGTTCGAAGCCATCCGCGCATCTATCTCTATCCCGCCTGTATTTGAGCCGTTTCAGTGGAATGACACTCTGCTGGTGGACGGCGGCTTGACTAATCCTTTCCCGCTTAATCGAGTGGTACGCACTCCGGGAGATATCCTTGTTGGCATGAATATCTCCGCCGAAGACAAGATGGAAAGAGGCCGGTTCAGTTTCAATCACGCTACTATCATCAACAGAACCATAGACATCCAGATACAGGCAGGTTGTCGCAACATGACCAATTTCTGCAAGCCCGACGTAGTGGCCGAGATGCCGCAGAAGTTTAGAGATATAATGGAAAGAAAAGTCAGAGTTCGTTTCGCGCCGTCACCTACAGGCGCACTGCATATCGGCGGTGTTCGCACTGCTTTGTACAACTATATCTTCGCACGTCAGCACGGGGGCGACATGCTTCTTCGTATTGAGGACACCGATTCCACCCGTTTTGTGCCCGGAGCCGAGGAGTACATCATCGAAGCCCTGCGTTGGCTCGGGATTGAGATTGACGAAGGTATCGGTGTGACGCCGGAAGGACCTTGCGGGCCGTATCGTCAGAGTGAGCGCCGCGAGATTTATCATCAGTACGTACATCAGCTGTTGGACAAAGGCAAGGCATATATTGCCTTTGACACGCCGGAAGAGCTGGAGGCCAAGCGTAAGGAGATTCCTAATTTTCAGTATGATGCCTCAACGCGTATGCAGATGCATAACTCGCTGACGATGAGTCAGGAAGAGGTGTCAGCGCGCATCGCTGCCGGCGAGCAGTACGTGGTTCGCTTCAAGGTTGAGCCCAACGAGGATGTGCACGTGCATGACCTGATTCGCGGCGAGGTGGTAATCAACTCGTCCATCCTGGATGACAAAGTGCTTTATAAGTCGGCAGATGACCTGCCCACCTACCATATGGCTAACATCGTGGACGACCACCTGATGCAAATCTCGCATGTGATTCGCGGCGAGGAATGGCTACCTTCGGCTCCGTTGCACGTGCTGTTGTACCGTGCATTTGGTTGGGAGGACACCATGCCTGAGTTCGCGCACTTGCCCTTGTTGCTCAAGCCTGACGGCAACGGCAAACTAAGCAAACGCGATGGGGACCGCCTGGGTTTCCCCGTGTTCCCGCTGGAGTTCCACAACCAGAAGGACGGCACAGTAAGTAGCGGATATCGCGAGAGCGGATATTTCCCCGAGGCTGTAGTCAATTTCCTGGCACTGCTGGGCTGGCATGGTTCGGGTGACAAAGAGATGTACACCATGGACGAGCTGATTCAGGATTTCTCGTTGGACCGCGTCTCCAAAGCCGGAGCCAAGTTCGACTACGAGAAGGGCAAATGGTTCAACCACCAGTACCTGCAACTGAAGTCCGGCGAGGAGCTGTACGATGCTTTTGTAGCATCCGTTCCTGCTGAGTATCAACCTGCTGTGAAGAAAATGGACAAGGCCGTTGTGACGCATATCATCGACCTGATGAAGGAACGTGTCAACTTTGTGCCCGAGTTGTGGGAGCAGGTGAATTTCTTCTTCGTAGCGCCCACGGAGTACGACGAGAAATCCGTAAAGAAACGTTGGAAAGAAGAGTCTCCCGCCCAGATGCAAGCTCTTTATGAGTTGTTGGAGGGCACAGATGACTGGTCTGCTGAGAATCTGGACCAGGTGGTTATGGGCTGGATAGCCGAGCACGAATATGGCGTTGGCCTTGTGATGAACGCGTTCCGAATCACGTTGGTTGGCGCTGCCCGCGGGCCGCATATCTGGGAAATCACGAATGTGTTGGGCAAAGAAGAGACGCTGCGCCGACTAAAGGCCGGAATAGAACATATCCACGCATAAACAACTGATTTGACCAACTTCCGCGACATATTGCGCCAGTACTGGCATTATGATGATTTCCGCCCACTTCAGGCGGAAATCATTGAAAGTGTGGCAGCAGGTCGTGACACGTTGGCCCTGATGCCCACGGGTGGAGGCAAGAGCCTGTGTTTTCAGGTTCCGACGATGGCCATGACCGATCCGTGCGATCCCACGATGGAAGGACTATGTCTGGTCATCACGCCTCTGATAGCGCTGATGAAAGACCAGGTTGCTCATCTCCGCGATTTGGGCATCCGCGCATATGCCATCTACTCGGGCATGAACCGGCAGGAGATTATCACCATTCTGGACAATTGTCAGTTTGGCGGGTACAAGTTTCTCTACGTCTCGCCGGAGCGGTTGGAGAGTGCATTTTTCCGCAAGCGACTGACGGACCTGCCGGTGTGTATGATAGCCGTGGATGAAGCACATTGTATCTCGCAGTGGGGTTATGATTTTCGTCCTCCTTACCTGCGTATCGCGGCTATCCGCAACGTGCTGCAGGAACGTCTTCGCCGTTACCGTCAGGACGCCCGTATTCCAGTGCTGGCACTTACGGCTACTGCGACGCCAAGTGTCGTAACGGATATTCAGGACAAACTGGAGTTTCAAGAGCCGAACGTGTTCCGCAAGTCTTTCCGTCGGGAGAACCTGACGTATGTGGTCCGCAGCGCAGCAGGCACCACAGACAAACTGGAGCAGAGCCTGCATATCCTGAACAAAGTGCCGGGCAGCAGTATTATCTACGTGCGGAGTCGGGCCAAGACGAAGGAAGTGGCGGAGTGGCTTGTGGCCAATGGTATTTCTGCCGAGCACTACCATGCGGGACTGGATAACGCAGAAAAGGACCGCAGGCAACAGGCCTGGCAAGCCGGTACGATGCGCGTTATGGTGGCCACGAATGCTTTTGGAATGGGCATAGACAAACCCGATGTGCGCACGGTGATTCACCTGGACTTGCCGGACAGTATCGAGGCTTATTTTCAGGAAGCAGGTCGCGCGGGACGAGACGGGAAACGGGCTTATGCTATCCTACTCTACGCTGACGACGACCATTCCAAGATGCTGCAACGCGTTCATAATCAGTTCCCCGAACGTGATTTTGTCCTGCGCGTCTATGATATATTGGGCAACTGGTTGCAGGTGGGATTAGGTTCGGGCCTCGACCACACTTTTCCTTTCCCGTTCGAGCAGTTCTGCGCAGACAATAGGTTGGCTTTGCTACCTACGTATTCAGCTCTGCAGATTCTCACGCAGGCAGGTTATATCACGTATATCGACGAGCACGAGACACAGCCGAGAGTGCAGATTATGCCTACCAGAGAGGAACTATATGAAGCACATCTTCCGCAGGCAGGTGAACGACTTCTGAATGCACTGATGCGGCAATATCCGGGTATTTTTACCGAGCCTGCGTACATCTACGAAGAACGACTTGGCGGGGATTTGGGGATGGACAAACAGCAGCTGAATCATCAGTTGATTTTACTTGCCCAACAAGGTCTGGTGAAATATATCCCGAGGCGCAAGACACCTTATATATATTACGCGCAAGAGAGATTGCAGCTGGAGTATGTGCGCATTACGGCTGCATGTTATGAGGACAGGTTGGCGCGTTATCAGCAGCAGATTCAGGCCATGCTGGACTACGCGACGCTGCCTTCAGAGGCCAAGCCGGAAGATTTTCTGTTGCAGTATTTTGGAGAAACCGCCGATGTCGGCGAACAAAAATAAACGAGTATGAACTTTCTTGGAAACATTCTTTGGTTGCTGCTTGGCGGCTTGTTGACAGCCGTTCTTTACTACTTGAACGGTTTGCTGATGTGTATCACTATCGTAGGTATTCCGTTTGGCGTGCAGTTGTTCAAACTGGGTACGTACGCCCTTTGGCCTTTTGGGCATGAGATTGTCAGCGGTCCCAGCGACGGAGGGTGCTTGTCGGTTATCCTGAACTTGCTGTGGATTTTTCTGGGTTGGTGGGAGATAGCCCTGATTCACGTGGCTTTTGGGCTGCTGTTCTGCATCACTATAGTAGGTATTCCCTGGGGTTTGCAACACTTCAAGATGGCTATCGGATCGGTCTTTCCGTTCGGGAAAACTATCAGCTAAAAACCTTGCTTTTGAGAGAACGACTGACTTTTCTTACGATAAAGGGTCTGTTCTTTGCCATTTGTTTGCCCATATCAATAATAAGTAGTACCTTTGCACTCCGAAACAAGAAAGAGTGTAACCATTTGATTATTCAAAGATGAAAGTACTATTTATACTGAACAGCCTTTACAGCCACGGCAACGGTTTGGCTGTATCCGCACAACGCACTATTGAGGCTCTTCGCGCTACAGGTCAGGACGTGCGCGTTTTGTCCGGTGCTAACAAAGACCCTAATGGTCCACAACCCGATTATATCTTGGGAGATTTTCGTTTCCCGCTGGTTCAACCAATCATCGAAGCCCACGGCTACGCTTTTTCCAACTGGCGTGACCCGCAGATTGAGGAGGCCATTCGCTGGGCGGATGTAGTACATATTGAGGAGCCATTCTTCATCGAGCATGCGGCCATGAACCTGGCTCTGCGGCTCGGTAAACCCTTGACCGGCACGTATCACTTGCATCCGGAAAATATCTTCTATTCGCTTGGTATGGGCACATGGAAGTTGCCTAATCATCTGATGTTGACTTATTGGTCACGTGTCTTTTTGGACAAATGTCAGTACGTACAGTGTCCGACTCAGAACGTGCATGACCGTTTGGACAGTTACCACGTCAAAGCGAAACTGGTGACATTGTCGAATGG
>ONXE01000153.1 GCA_900321775.1 uncultured Bacteroidales bacterium | reverse complement strand
CCGTCAGCGGTCTTACCGTCACCGAAATCCCACGTAGGAGTGCCCTGCGTGCTCGACGGAGACGTGTTCTTGAACTGGATAACGGAACCTACATAGTAGTCCAATTCGTAATCACCCTCAATACAGTACTCAAATGAGACCGCATCACGAGGCAACTCCTCAACCGTCGGCTCGTTATCCACACAACCGGCAGCCAGAATAGGCAAAACTGCCAACATCAGCAGATTAAAAATATTGCGTTTCATAGGCTCTTATATCCATTTAGTTGATTACTATTTCTTTGGATTGCGTAGTCGAATAGACGTCACGGACGTCATATACCCGCATCAGTGCATTCAGTGAGTAACTGCGGTTGTAGTCCACATCGTAGTAGCCGTTAGCCACGTTCTCTACCAACATTGCAAACGTCACCTTGTCCCAGTAGAGCTGCATCGAATCGGCCACCCACGACTGCATATTGCCCTCGGCATCCAGGGGGAAATGATAGACATACACGTCCACTCCGGCGTTCGGATCAAGCGTCGAATCGGTGTAAAGCGAGAAGTCATCCATCAGACCCATACCGATGTACATCTTCTTGTAGTCGGCATACTTCATCTTGGCATGAACGGCCTCCTTGAAGGTCTCCATATAGCCCTCGCCAAAGTAGTTGATCATCTTGGTCGAGTCAAACTCCTCCGGATGGCTCCAGATAAACGGCGACAACGTACCGCTCACGGGGAACGAACCTGTGAATGTGTAGGCGTGAAGCGAATCACTCCAGAACTCCTCCAAATGAGGATATTCCTCTATCTTCTGCGACACACGCTTCAGCTGCTTCACGTTGCTCGAAAGCGAATATGTAAACGTGCTCGTCCAGGGACAAGTAACCGTTTGGTCGATAGTCTCTTCGATATCATACCACACTTCCGAATGGTCGATGTCGCTCACCGACGAATAGTACTGTACGGTGAAATCCATATTACCACCGGCGGTCACGGCAGAACTGCCAACCTCCCAATAAGCCTCAGGACCTACCTCTCCGGTGATAGTATCATCATCGAAGAAATCGTGCTTAGCACAAGATGCCATGGCAACGACCATTGCCGAAAGCATCAGTATTTTTGTTGTTAGTTTCATATATCTTTTCTTTACGCGCGTAATTTATATATATTAAGGTGTTAACCAGATTTTGACTTTTTCTTGAGCAAATTGCTCGTTTTAACGAGGAAGCAATGCGGACCATTGTGACCGCGCAGAAGCGGGCAAGTTGCCAAGAAAAACCAAAATACTACAACCAGGGTATAGCATCGTTACAAGTGGCCTTTCCGCAGGTGTTGTGCGCCCAGATCAAGTGACGCTTCAGCACGTGATAATCCAGCACTTTCTCGCCTGCCGCATTCGTGGTGTAGTAACCGATACGGTCCAACTCACTCTTGTTGTACTTGGTCTCGGTCTCCGTATCGGCGTTCAGACGGTTCACCCACGCATTGGGCGACAACTCGGCATTCACACCGTAGTCCTCCGACGTACACCAGTACGGCTCATACAGGTTGTACGGACGACGCAACGAATACTCCAGCGTAAAGTTCACAGAGTCCTTGGCCAACGTCGAGTTACGGCCGTTGTGTACCTTCTCTACCGTATAGACAAACGTGTTGTCGTAGCTGATACCGTTGGTCTTCGAGCTGTAGTTGTAACGACGCATGTCTGTCCATTGTTCCGGCTGCAGGTACATAGCCACATATTTCTGCTGCATCAGGTCGGCAAGCGTGAAATCAACAGCTCCCGGCAACTTGATGCTGAAGAATCGGGCGTACTGTTTCTTAGCGTTATTGCCCACAAGAGCCGACTCCACAATACCGTAGCGCTCCATGTTCTTGATGGTAGCCTCTTTGGTCGTGTTGTATGCGCCCACTTTGTCGCCTGCCCAATACTGAGCCTCGGCCTTGATGAACATCAGTTCCTCAGTGGTAATCAGCGCGATATAACCGTTGTTCTGAGTGTACGGATTAGACATTGCGTCCGTCGCAAACAGGTCAGGATAATAGGTCACCTTCATCGAGTTGTCCATTCCGATATTGCTCTCCAGATGGCGTATCAAAGCCGGACCGGTAGCGCTGGAACGGGGAGTCATCATCTTGGCAGCGCGCGGATCCAATGCGTAACCGCGAGTAGCCTGATAGAAGTTGTCATAGCAACCCAGAATAGCGTGTGCAAAGAACGTGGTCGGGATGGACGACGACAAACGGTTGCCGCGGCTCTCCCACGAGTTGATAATCGGAGCATACGGACCCCACGGGCAGTTCTGCTCAGTCTTGCCGCCGTCATAATGGTACAACGGCTCCTCCCAATCGGGATCGTTCAGCACGTCATCTACCATCGAAATAATCTGCTGGCATACGGCGGGAGTGTTGTCCCAGTTGGGCAACTTACGCAGCCACAGACGGCAGCGAAGAGCTTTCGCATAAAGACCCCACTTGTAGATATCGCCTCCGTAGATGCGGTCACGCTTCCTCGAAATAGGCAGGTTGGTCGGACATTTCGTCCATGTGGTATCGGCATAAAGCGCTACCAGCGAGTCTGCCTCCTGGAACATCCAGTCGTACACCTCCTGCTGCGAGTCATACGCGGGAGAAGTGGCCTTGTAGGCCTGCGAGCGCGGCATGTCACCGAAAGCGTCCGTGGTAAACATCGTCGAACCAAGCATAATGGTACGCCCGATCAGCACGGCATTCAGGTTGCCGTTATCCATGGCTATCTGGTTCATCTTGTTGATGTTGGCACCCAAGTCATAGAAATGACGACGCCACATCGGGTGACGGTTCACGCCCAGAAACTCCCAGCCCTGGCTGTACGGATAACTACCCGTTTGGCTTTTACCGCCCGTCGTCAGCGCCTGCGACAGATAGACACCGTACTCGGCGTGGTCGTAGCACAACTGCGCGGCATAGAAACAAGCCGTAGGAATAGCCTGATCCACCGTAATGGTGATAGGCGAGTCCTTGCTGGTGTTCACATCCAGAAAATCTTTGCAACCGGTCATCATCAGCATTCCTGCTATTGCCGGCATGGCTATATAAAGTAATTTCTTCATAATCATACCTCCTCTTCTTTAGAATGTTGCCGAAAGGCTTATGCTGTAACTGCGTGAGTTGGGGATAGGCGTGTCGTCAATACCCGCAGAACCTGTACCGTTAGCACCAACCGATGCGTTGCAGACAGGATCCGTACCCGTGTACTTCGTCAGCAGGAACACGTTGTTGCACGTGAAGTCCAGCTTCAGACCCTTGAAGAACTTCTGCTTCTGCATAGCAGGCAGTTTGCAGAAATCGTAGCCCAAAGTCACATAACTCAGACGGATATACGAACCGTCCTCAATAAAGTTGGTCGAAACGTTGTAGAAATAGTTGATGATAGTCGTGTAGTCCAGCGTAATCGGGTTGGTGTTCGGCTCGTAATAAACCTTACCGTCTGCATCTTTGTGCTCGGTAACACCTTCAAACACCACCTGACGACCACGGTATTTCTCCAGCATCTTGCTGTTACCGTTCGAGATCAGGTTACGCCCGGTCACGTTCAGCACATCTCCGCCGTACCTGCCGTCAAACAGGAAACCGAACTGAACACCATAGATGTTCATGTTGCTCGACAAGCCCATGCTGAACTTGGCCTCACGGTTACCAATCAGGATGTTCTTGTTCGGGTCAATCTTCGGATAACCGTGCTCGTCCACGATAACCTGGCCGTCCGAATTTCGCAGGTAGTCCTTACCCGTCAACGCGGTCGTACTTCCACCCATGTAAGCCGAGGTAAACACGTCACCGTACTGAACACCCGTAATCTCACTCACGCTCTCAGGCAGGCTGACTACCGTACCGCGGTTCAGACCGAAGTTCAGGCCCATCGTCCAGTTGAAGTTCTTACGCTTGATGATATCCTGATCCCAGGTAACCTCCACACCTTGGTTGCGGATAGCACCCTCGTTACGGGTCTGCAGGATATATCCCGACGAAGGCGATACACGAACCGTCACAATCTGGTTGTCCACCTTGGTCGAATAGTACGCTATATCAAAGCGAGTCTTGTTGTCGAAGAAACGGATGTCCGTACCAATCTCCCACGAATACGACATCTCAGGAGCCTAGCTGAACCAGTTCTTCTTCGTGTCATTCAGGCCCGGAATCAACTCGCTCAGCGTCACACCCGCGGTCACCGAAGGATAGAAGTACGGGTTCTTGTTGATAGTCGACGACCAGTCCCAACGACCTGTCACCGAAATCGATGCCAAGCCCTTGTAATCACCGCGAAGTTCGCCGAAGTAACCGAACGTACGCTTGCCGCTATGGCTGGCCGTACGGTCTGCCAGGTAAACCTCATTCGGGTTGGTGTTGCTCAGACTGTACGTGCCCGGGATAATGAAGTCCACACCGTAGTTGCTCATCGAGAAACCCTGACGAATCTTCATCTCCGTACCGGCCATCAGGTCAATAGAGAAATCTTTCGGCAACTCCACCTTATAACTTACGTTCGCGCCCGCGGTAAACAGCTGGCTGCGGCCCGACGAAGCACTGAACGAACCCAGATCATATTTGCTCATGTTGGTAATATCGTCACTCGTCAGAACGGTGTTATACGAATACTCGTTCGCCATGTAGTCCAGATAGGCATTGTACGCAGCCCATTCAGCCGCACTGGCATCCTCTGCCGGCTTCGGCACTACGTCAATCACATACGAGTCGTCCCAACGGGGTACACGATAACTCTCCGAGGTACTCGAACTCGTATCGTAGCTCACACGACCTACAATCTGCAGGTTCTTCACCGGCTTGAATGTCACGCTACCGTTGATAACGTTACGCATGCTGCGAGCCGTTCCGCCGTCATTATAAATCGAGTACAACGGGCTGTAAGGCGAGTTGTATTTCTTCGAATCGTTCAGATACAGGAAACGCGGATAACCGTTCTTCTCCTGATAATTGGTGATATCGTCCGTGATTGGCCAACCATACGCACTGCCCACACCCGAGGTGCTGCGGCTCTTCGTGTCCGTGAAGTTGATTCCCACGTTCATCGTCACCCATTTGGCCGGCGAGAAACTGGCCTTGATCAAACCGCCAAACTTCTGCTTGTAGTCCTCAGGAACAACACCGTCGGCCTTGCTCCAGTTCACAGAAGCATACGCCGTGAACTTATCCGTACCGCCATTCACCGAGAAATCGTACTTATGATAGAATCCTGTCTTTAGGAAATTGCCGATATTGTCATAAATCTGCTCGCCGGGATTCAGCATCGGACCCCAACCGCCGCTGGTCTTCTCACGATAGAAGCCCTGCGAACCCGGAGCATACGTGCTCTGCAGTTCCGGCACACGCGTCGGAGTGTCCCACTGCCAGCTACCCGAGGCCTTCACCTGGATCTTACCTACCTGACCCTGCTTCGTGGTAATCATAATCACACCGTTCGCAGCGTCCTGGCCGTACAACGCAGCTGCTGCCGCGCCCTTCAGCACCGTCACACTCTCAATATCGTTCGGGTTGATATCAGCCGCTGCCGAACCGCCACCGCTGATAGGCATACCGTCCATGATAAACAACGGCTCGTTGTTCTGCGATGTGTTGATAGAGGCAATACCACGGATGATAATCTGGCTGCCTGCGTTAGGCGAACCGGAACCCGTCGTCACATTCAAACCTGCTACCTTACCTTGCAATGCGTTCACAAAGTTCGCACTGTGGCTCTCGGTCAGGTTCTCCGAATTGATGTTCTGCACGGCGAAGTTCATACGCTTCTTCTCCTGCACAACACCCATCGCCGTCACAACCACTTCCTGAACGGCTATGGCATCCGTCGAAAGCACTACGTCATGCTTCGTGCCAGACACCTTAAACGCCTTCGTTTTCATACCTACATAACTGATCTCCAACGTCGCCTTGTCTCCCACGGTTATCGTGTAACGACCGTCAAAGTCAGTTATCGTTCCGTTTGTAGTGCCTACCTCCAGAACGGATGCGCCAATCACGGGCTCTCCGTCCTCTTGTGCGGTCACCACGCCTGTCACGGTTATGGACGCCCAACCCAGGACGCTCATCGCCATACAGGCCATTAAAAGGACTACTTTCTTCATGTTATTTCTTAGTTGTTGTTTCATTTTTGGTTATTATTTGTCCGCTTTTCACAGGCATCGGACTTGCTTGCCCCTGCATTCGCAACACGTGCTCACGCGCGTAACCTTCTAATAATCACGACGTTCACACACGCAAGTGCTTCGATATGGTACGAAACACGGTGCAAAGATACTGCTTTTTTTTCAAACTACCAAATTTTTTAATATGTTATACAACATATTTTTGAACATTTTACTCGTCCGGACAATCATTCTTTTCACTCGCAGCACCACACACATGTATTATACTACGTATAATACTACACGAGTACCCCTTAAAACTCGTTTATCGGGACCTGAAGCAGGGAGGTGCGTACCGTCCGTACACTCTCTCCCCGCCATCAGTCAGATTATTCAATGCTCCTCGCGGAACGCGTCCACAGCCTTCTTCACACTGCCGTGTAGCAGCAACAGATGCTTGGCCTGCTCGTACTCCAAGCCCAACTCGTCCACAATCATACGCGTGCCGCGGTCCACCAACTTGGCGTTCGACAACTGCATGTTCACCATCTTGTTGCCCTGAACACGACCCATCTTGATCATCGTGGTCGTCGTTATCATGTTGCAAATCAACTTCTGAGCCGTGCCACTCTTCAAACGAGTCGAACCCGTCACAAACTCCGGACCTACAATAGCTTCGATAGGTATATCAGCCTCCTTCGAAACCGGAGCGTCAGGGTTCATCGAGATACTCGCAGTCAGAATGCCGTTCTCGCGGGCATGCCTCAGTGCGCCCACTACATACGGCGTCGTGCCCGAGGCTGCAATACCAATCACGGTGTCCAGTTTGTTAATCCCACGCTCCTGCAACTCTTTCCAGCTCTTCTCAGGGTCGTCCTCGGCTTTCTCAACGGGATTTCTCAAAGCCGTGTCACCACCTGCTATCAGACCCACAACAAAAGTTGGCGGCATTCCGAACGTGGGAGGAATCTCCGATGCGTCCAGCACACCCAAACGACCACTCGTTCCTGCGCCAAGATAAAATATCCTGCCGCCTTTCTTCATGCGCGGTACAATCTCTTCTACCAACTTGGTAATCTGCGGAATAGCTGCCTTTACGGCCAAAGGAACCTTCTGGTCCTCTTCGTTCATTTCCGTCAGCAGTTCTTCTACTGACTTCTTGTCCAAATCGTCGTGCAAAGACGATTGCTCTGTAATCTTGTTAAACATGGCGCTCTCTTACTTTATAGCATGAAACTCCTTCATTCCTTCCATCGGACTCTGAAGAATCTTGCCCATAATCAGCCCGTTGTCCTCCAGCACTTTGCCCAAAATATCTTTGTAATAATATGCCACAGAACCTACGAAACCTACCGGCACCTTCGGATACTGAGTCAAAATACGCTTGGCAAAATAGTCAAAATGGTCATACACCAACTTGCTGATCAACGGGTCCTCAATATTGGCCGAACAGAACTTCGAGAACTGTGCCAAATAACGGTTCGGAAAAGGTTTGCGGTAAACGCACTCAATCACCTGTGCCACGTTGGTGTCATACTCCTTCTCAAACTTGGCTTTTAACTCGTCTGAAAGCTGATTTTTGTACAAATCGGACACCAAACGCTTGCCTAACACTGCACCCGAACCTTCATCTCCCAAAATGAAGCCCAATGCAGGTACATTCTTCACGATTTTGCCCTCTTCAAACAGGCAACTGTTCGCTCCTGTTCCCAATATGCAAGCCACGCCTCGGCCGTTGCCAACCAAACTGCGAGCCGCACCAATCATATCACTCTGTACCTCCACCTCGCTTGCCTTCTTGAAGCACGCACGCAAAGCATCCTCCACAAACGGCGACTTCTCCGCGGTGCAACCCGCACCGTAGAAGTAAACCGCCTCAATCGTACCTACCCACATCAGGCGGGCCAACTGGGGAAGAAGCTGGTTGGAAATACTGTTTCTCATTGCCTCAGAGGTCTGGAAGAACGGATTGATACCGTCCGTGAAAAACTCTGAACTCTGACCGCTTTCGGTCATCAAACACCAATGGGTCTTGGTGCTTCCGCTATCTGCTAATAGAATCATATGTTTGTATTTTGTGTCTTCAATTGCTCAGCCTGTGCCACTCATTACGCCTAACGTCTCTCCCTCCATACCCACACCACTACTCCGTTTCGGGAGAACAGGAATCCGAAAACCGGAGGAGGTCACACACCTTTCCGCACAGGTTTCGAACCGTTTCGTTTTGAATGGCGGTGCAAAGGTACTGCTTTTTCATCAAACTACCAAATTTTTGCCCCATTTTTTTTACTTTTTATGCATTTTTTTTGAAAAAAAGCCAAAAAATGACCAAAAATGCACTTTTTTTGAAAAAAAATTGCGCAAACGTTTGCATGTTTCAAAAAAAAGTATTAACTTTGCAGCGCCTTTCGGTTTCAACCTTACCCGGAGGATACACCTTATTTATAATGTGCACGTATAGATAAGGATGTAACAAAGAAATTGTGTTTGTTGATTATTGCGCGGCTCTGCCTGCACACAGCGCCGCAACTCCTGACCTCCGACCCTTCGGAGAAAAACGCATCCCGGCCTCGTGCCGGGTGCGTGTCAGGCTAAAAAGAATAACGAAACAATAATTTTTAACACCATATGACAAAAAACATTAATTGCTTCATTCCTTTCCAGGACGAAGCACAAGTAAAACAAACTGTTGAGAATCTCAAA
>ONXE01000152.1 GCA_900321775.1 uncultured Bacteroidales bacterium | reverse complement strand
GGTTTGTGGAGGACAGGAGTGTCCATAAGCAGCAGGTTGCGGAAGCCGTACTCGAGTGATCTGCGGGAGATGGCTACGTCGAACCAGTCCTTCTCGGGATTGAGTTCTTCGAAGGAATATTTCTGCAGAAACTCTTTCGTGAGCAGAGTGCAGCAGAAGGAGAAACGTTTGATGGTGAACGTAGGTTTTTTGCGCCAGAGGGCGGCGTACTTGTATGGGAAATTGACTTTGTCCTGCTCATCGTGTGTGATAGCCGCCACCATACCTACGCGGTCCTGTCGGGCGGTGCGAATGCGCGCAATGGTGTCGCGGCGAATTAGCACGTCGCTCTCGATGATGAGCAAGTCGGCCTGTTCCTGCAGGGCCTTGCGCTGCGCGTCAATGAGGGTGAAACGGTAGTTGGGCGACGGATGTTTGGTCCGCTCGGCCCAGTTGACGAGTTCGAACTCGTAGTGTTCAGACAACTGCTTGAGCGCCTCGGTATTTTCGGGCGTGGAGTAGTCGTTGTAGAGGGTGAACCGCCAGTTGAGGTCGGTGGAGGCATAGAGACACGTCAACGCTTCGCGGACGGTCTCGATGGAGTCCTTGACCGGCATGATAATATGTAGTTCGCGGTAGTTATCCATTAGATAATTGACGATTGGACAATTAATTGACGATTGGACGATTTACAATTGACTGTCGGGCTCGTCGGTTGCTTTGGATTTTTTCTTGAGTACGAAATCGCGTCCGAGGTAGTTCTTGCGCACCACGGGGTTGGATGCCAGTTCCTCGGGCGTGCCGTGGAAGAGAATCTTGCCCTCGAAGAGGAGGTAAGCGCGGTCGGTGATCTGCAGTGTCTCGTCCACATTGTGGTCGGTGATGAGGATGCCGATGTTCTTGTCCTTGAGTCGCCAGACGACATCCTGAATCTCCTGAACGGCAATAGGGTCAACTCCGGCGAAGGGCTCGTCGAGCATGACGAACCGCGGCTCAATGGCCAGGCAGCGCGCTATCTCGGTGCGGCGTCGCTCGCCGCCGGAGAGCCGGTCACCGATATTCTGGCGGACGTGGGCGAGGTTGAACTCGCGGATAAGTTCCTCGAGTTTTTCTTCTTGGTACTCTTTGGAGAACTTGGTCATCTCGAGCACGGAGCGGATGTTGTCCTCGACGGTCATCTTGCGGAAGACGCTGGCCTCCTGCGGCAGGTATCCAATGCCCAGTTGCGCGCGACGGTACATCGGGTATTTGGTGATGCAGACGCTGGTTGTCTCTCCGTCCCGGATATAGTCGAGGTAGATCTCGCCTTGGTTGGCGGCGATGAGTCCTGTGGTCATGTAGAACGTGGTCGTCTTGCCCGCGCCGTTGGGCCCGAGCAGTCCGACAATCTCGCCCTGATGGACATCAATGCTGACGTCGTTGGCGACCGTGCGTTTGCCGTATTTTTTTACGAGGTGCTCAGTGCGGAGCACCATTCTTTCGTTTTCCATATTACTCAATCTTTACCATGACGGGGCAGTGGTCGGAATGGACGGCCTCGGGGATGATTTGTGCGTCTTTGATTCTGTCTCGCAGGGGCTCGCTGACCCAATGGTAGTCGATGCGCCAGCCGGCATTGCGTTCGCGTGCTCCGAAACGGAAACTCCACCACGAGTACTGGTTGGGTTCGTGGTTGAACAGTCGGAAGGAGTCAATCATGCCGCTTTCTTCCCAACGGTCCATCCACTCGCGTTCCTCCGGCAGGAAGCCGCTGACGCCCACTTGTCGTTCGGGGTGGTTGATGTCGATGGGTTTGTGGCAGATGTTGTAGTCTCCGCATACAACCAGGTTGGGCCGTTCCCGGCGCAGTTCGCGTACGAACTTGAGGAAGGCCTCCAGGAAGTCCATCTTGAACTCCTGCCGGATGTCGCCTGTGGTTCCGCTGGGGATATACACGCACAGGACGCTGATGTCGCCGAAGTCGGCTCGGAGTACGCGTCCTTCGCTGTCGTATCGCGGGTTGCCCATGCCCGCCACTACGCGGTCGGGCACTTGTTTGGAGAAGATGCCCACGCCGGAATAGCCTTTCTTTTCCGCGCTGTGGAGATAGGCATGATAGCCAAGTTCTTCGAACGCGAGCAGGTCGATTTGTTCAGGCTGGGCCTTGCTTTCCTGAATGCAGAACACATCCGGGTTGTACTGTCCGAGCCAGTCCAAAAGTCCTTTGTTCATGGCGGCGCGAATGCCGTTCAGGTTGTAGGAGACTATTTTCATTTGATGTAGATTTTTACGCCTTTTTCTTTCTTGCCATTGCTGACGGACACGATGTACATGCCTTGCGGCAGGTCGTTGAGGTTGCCCTCACTGTGCACTTTGCGTCCGGCGGCATCGAACACGGCCACCACTTCGGTGTAGTCCTCGCCATACCATTCTTCGGCTTTCTCTTTTGCGAGATTGCCGATGTGGTCACTTCCGCCCTTGAAATCGAAGTGGATAGTGTTGTCGTCGTGGCGTTTGATGCCGCTGACGGGTATGTTGTCGAACAGCAAGCAACTGTTCACATCCTCTGTGGGGAACGCGTCCGTGGCTTTGCCCATATAACCCAAATCAGGGTATTGGGGCGCTTTGCCGTCGGCCTCGATGATGTAGTAGCCTCGCGGTTCGTAGTTGTTGACGGTATTGCTCGTCCATCGTCCGTAGGAATAGTTGATGTAGGTGATGAGGAGTCCTTCGCCGGGCACATACATATCCCAGCTCTCGCGCACGCGGTTCTCGAGCATGTAGAACTTGGTGGGATTGGGGTCATTGCCTTTGAGGTTGCTCTCTCCTGTCTCGGTAACGATGTACATCTCGCCGGTGGAGACGAGCGATTGCATCGAGTCGATGGTGACCGGTTCGTTGAGGATAATCGGCGTACCCCAACCCATATAGAAGCGCTCGTAGGCGGTGTAGCCTGCAGGAGTATTACTGTTGTTGTTGTAACTGCCGGAGCACATCAGGTCCCAGTAGCCGGTTTGCTTGACGAGGCTGTTGTTGGTGGCATAATGGTCGGGCAGTCCGAGCACATGGCTGAACTCGTGGCAGAAAGAGCCGATGCCTTCGCGTGTCAGGCCGAAGCCCAGGACATAGTGTAACTCGTTGGAGCAGGCGTAGGTGTTCAGCATCAGGCCGTCCAGATAGACAGTCTTTCCGTAACTCTGGTAGATGTATGCAGTATGTGGCCAGATGGTGTACGTAGGACCACCGTCAGCCTCGCCCTGACCGGCGTAGATGACATAGACGAAGTCGATTACACCGTCGTGGTCGTTGTCGTAGGGCGTGAAATCCACGTTCCACTCGGTGTTCGCCAACTGACAGGCCTCGATAATCAGTTCGTCGGGATGTGAATCGTCACCCATGCGGGAGTTGGCGCCGTAGTATTTCTGCGGCTGTGAGACGGTGACGGGTCCGACTACGTCGAAATCGGGGCGATACTGTCCGAAGGACTGGTCCTCGAAGTATCGCCGGGCCGAGCCTGTTGCACCGTGGTAGGTGTAGGTCTCGCTGTCAAACATCGCCTCAAAGGCAGCCAAGGTGTTCTCCGCGGAGAAACTTACGTCACTGAAGTTAGCCAGGATGATGAGTCCCCGCGGTGCGATGTTCAGTGGCCTTGCCTGATTGGTGGCCGTCATGACGCGCTGAGGTGCCAGTTTGGCGCGTCGGGCATTGTGGCGATTCATTATCTCGTCCTGCGAGAGTGCAGGCACTTCGGCCAAGCGGCCGTTCTGCATCTCCACCCAGCGGCCGTCGGCCAGCGTCATGTAGTGAAAAAACTCGTCTCCGTGCAGATACACCGTATGTTCTGTGCCGTCGGCATCGGTGATGATGGTCGGTCCGGGTTTGGCCGGAACAGCCAAGGCAGTTGTGGCAAAGGCCACTATCAACCCAAGTAATGCTATCTTTCTCATTGTACTAAAACTTTTTCTGTTCCGTCGGTGTGATGAACGAGGTAGAGTCCTCTATCCAGCGTCTCGAGACGCACACCCAAATATTGTCCTGTTACGCTGTAAATGCCGATGACGGGTCCTTGCGGCTGTGCGGCTTTGACCTGCTCCAGGCCCTCGGGGTTCTCGGTTTCTTCAGCGAAATGAATGAAAATCTTCTTGATATACAGCGCTTTGTTGCCGAGCCATTCGTCATCCAGCACAACGGCCACATACCCCGAGCCGCCTTCGGCCTGACAGGCCACGATGCAGACTTGCGTTATCAGGCAGTTGCTCATGTCGTTGGTAAGGAACTGTACATATTGTGGGGCGGTGCTGCGGCTACCGAATTGCGCACCTCGGTCTTTGCCGGAGGTGTCGAATCCGCGATAGGTACTGCCGGTTACGTTCAGGGTCCAGTTGATGTCGTCCACGAGGAGCACGTTGCCCTGGACGGGTTCATTGGGCTGCCAGAAGAAGTACATGCAGTGGTCGTAGTCGAACGGAATCTTCTCCGCCTTGATCTCTACCATCAGGTCGCCTGTGAGGGCGGGGATGGTGAAGACGTTGTTCTGTGAGTTGGTAGTTCTTGGCAGGCAAGACAGTCATGGAGAAAGGTTGGTTGGCGGGGTAGCAGACGCTTTCCTGCGGCGTGGTGATATGTACGTGCGAAGCGGTGATGTCTGCTATATAGCCGTCACAGCCAGCGACGAAGTGGAACTGAATCTTTCCGGCAGTCTCGAAGATCTGGCTGATGGAGTAGATGGAGTTGGGCACCTGGAACTCGGTGACGCGTCGCGTACCCGGGTAGGGGTCGCCGGAGTCGCCTCCATAGAGGTATGTGCCGTCTGCGGGAATGAACATACAGCGGGGCTTGTACGGCTCGTTGTTGGGCTCGTTACTGCTCCATGCGTCCTCGTCGTAAACGACGCGCCAGTGTCCGGGCAGGCCTTGGTCCCAGCCTGTTTTCTGTCTGTTCTCGAAATAGTACACCGTATCAGGGGTGTTGTAGGGCTTGTTGTTGCCATCCGGCGAGGCGTAGAAGTAGTCTTTGGAGGCCTCCATGGTGATGTCCTGCGTGCGGTTGAGGTTGGTAGGAGTAATCCAGCCGAACTGGTATTTCTCGAAGACGGAGTAGTTGGCGGGTCGGCGGCTGCCGTCGTTATAGCTGCCGGAAGACATGATATCCCATTCGCCGGGGATGAGTGCTTCGCTGTAGTTGGTTCCGTACTTAGTGTCGTAGTAGTCGGGCTGCCCGAGAACATGGCTGAACTCGTGGCAGAGAGTGCCAATGCCGCAACGTTGCGTCGTACTATTGTCCTCCAGTTCCGACGAGCAGGCGTACTTGTTCAGGCGTTTGCCGTCGAGGAATGTTTGGGTGTTCCATGCGTAGCCCTGATGCGGCCAGATAAGATATGACGGTTGCCCGGTTATGTTCTCGCCGTTGCCTGCGTAAATCATATAGACGAAGTCGATCTCGCCATCGTTGTCCGAATCATAGAGCGAGAAGTCGGCTCCGAGCGAGTCGTGGACGATGATACATGCCTCAGCCACAGCCTCTTCGGGGTGTGCGTCAAAATTATAATCGTCGTTTTGCCCGTAGTATGCGCGCGTACGAGAGACGCGGATGGGGCCATATACGTCAAAAACGGGCGCATAGGTGTTGTTCGACTGGTCGAGGAAATATTTCCGGGCGGAACCGTAGGCTCCACCGTAAGTGTAGTTGTCGCCATTGCACATCTCGTTCATGCTCTCCTGCGTTGTAGCGGGAATGCAGGAGAAGTCGGAGAACTCGACAATGACCACTATGCCTCGCGGTGCGGGAGTGTAGCCGCCAACGCGTTTTTGTCCAGTGGCCGCTTCACGCAGCTGTTTGGCCGCACTTCTGCGCTGCAGGAACTCGCGGTGCGAGAGTCGTTCCGTGGGACGATAGAATCCGTCCGCGTCTTTCTCCACCACCTCGCCCTGTTCGTTGGTCAGGTAGTGATAAAACTCGTCTCCGTGCATCGTGAGTATGATTTGTGTGCCGTCGGGTTGTGTGAAAGCCGTCGGCTTTGGTGATGCAGGGACTGCCAATAACCCCAATTGTATAGCGCAAACAAAGGCGCTAAGCAAAAAACCTCTCTTCATATTATCGAACAATTATTTTCTGTGTTTTTCCTGTGCTCCGGCGCACAAGGTAGATGCCTGCAGGCAATGCTTGCGTGCCTTGGCCCATGTATGTGCCTGTAAGGCTGTAAACGGCTGTTACAGCGCCTTCTTCGGCTTCGTTGGCAGGCAGCAGTGCCTCGCCCTGTGTGCCGCCCATGAACTTAAACGAGATGAGTCCGTCGGTCTCGGTGATGTCGGTGATGGGGTAGTTCGGGAAGAGCGTGCATGCGGTGACGTTGGCTGTGCCGGGGAAGGGGTCGCCGTCATCGCCCTGAATGCCAGTGCGCGAGTTGTACGTGTAGGTGCTGTCCGCGGGGATGTGGATATACCGCGGAGCTCCGCCGGTGTTGTTAGGTGAATTGCTTGACCAGACACTTGCATTATACACGACGCGGAGCACGTACAGTCCGTGCCCGGGCAGGCCTTGGTCCCAGTTGGCCCACTGGCGGTTTTCCAGATAATACACCGTATCCGGCGTGGTGCTTAGGGCAGAACTGCCGTCGCGCGTGATGTAATAGGCTGACTGATGGTCCGCAGCCATGGTGACGTTCATCGAGTCGTTGAGCAGAGTGGGTGTGTCCCAACCCATCCACCAGCGCTCGTGGATAGAATAGGCTGCGGGCACATACCCGTCGCAGTTGTACAGGCCTACGTCCATCACATCCCAGTTGCCGGGCGTGAGGAACTGATTATAGTTGATGCCGTTGGTTGTGTCGTAGTAGTCGGGCAGGCCGAGTACGTGGCTGAACTCGTGGCAGAACAAGCCTATTCCGGACCGAAGGGGGATACTGTCGCTGTACCCCGGGGTTGGGCGGATGATGGTGTTGTAGTAGTTCAGCTCGGGACTGTAGGCAAAGTACATGATTCGCTTTCCCTGGAAGGTATAAGCGCTGGCGGGCGACCCGGAAGGAAGGGAGGTCTTGCCGGTAGCTACTGCGCTGGGCATAGTCCAACTGGCAGGCCAGATGTAGTTGTCGATGTGGCTGTCGCTCTCGCCGTAACCGGCATAGATGACGTACACGATGTCGAGGTCGCCGTTGTTGTCGGTGTCATAAAGCGAAAGATCGACGCCGGGCAATTGGCTGGCGATGGAACAGGCTTTGAGGACCATGTCGGGAGCTTTGGCGTCGGTGCCTCGTCTGTTGCTGAGGTTACGACCGTAGTAACTCAGGCTGTCGGGCAGCTGAATCGGTCCGACTACGTCGAAGACGGGCGAGTATTGGCCGAGGGATTGGTCCTCGAAGTAGCGTTTGGCCGAGCCGTAGGACTTGTAGTAGTTGTAATTGTGGCCGTTCAACATCGAATCCATGTCTGCCACGGTGTTGATGTCGCGGAAATGTACATCCAGGAAGTTGACGAGAATGACGAGTCCTCTCGGCGCCAGGTTCCTGACTCCGGGCGTGCGTGCGGGTTCATCGTACATCGTGCTTCGGAACTGTGTGACAATGGGGTCTATTTCCACGGAATCGCGGAGCATGGGGTGCGATGGTGCTGCAAAACTCCAGCAGGAGCAGAGACACGCAATGAGTATGTTCAGTATTTTCTTCATTTCTTGGCTTGTTTTTTGGCTGCTTTGGCCTGTTGACGTGCAATCCAGCGCTGTTCGCATTTGCTGCGCTTGGCGGCATTGCGTGCTTTGCGGCAGGTAGGCTTGGCCACGCGGTACGTCTGGCCGTCCTCCTTGATTTCCTGCCATTTGGCGTAGCAGTAATAGCCCTTGTCGTTCTTGGCAATAAGCACGCCGTCCACGGTTGTGGTGAAGTGGAAATGCTCGTCTCCGACCAGGCGAATGACGATGGTGTCGCCGTTAGGCTGTACATACTCCATAGGTCGCGGGTTGGCGGGAACAGCCCATGCTGCGAGGCTCAGGAGTGTTAAACTCAATATAATCAAACTCTTTTTCATAATCCATTAATTATTAGCCCAATTGGGCTTGTAGTTTATTGCTTTTCGTTGTGCGCGGCCTTGACTTTCTTGAACAGGTTGCTGGCGAAGACAAAATCGTCGAGGTCGGCGTTGTTGGCGTGGAAGATGGTGTCTTTGTTGCCGTTCCAGACCATTTGTCCGAGCTTGAGGAAGATGATGTTGTCGCCAATCTCCATGATGGAGTTCATGTCGTGCGAGTTGATGACCGTGCAGATGTTGTACTCCTGCGTGATCTCGTGAATCAGTTTATCGATGACGAGACTGGTGTTGGGGTCGAGTCCGGAGTTGGGCTCGTCGCAGAAGAGGTATTTGGGGTTGAGGGCGATGGCTCGTGCTATGGCGACGCGTTTCTGCATGCCTCCGGAAATCTCTGCTGGCATCAGGTTCCACGCTGTTTCCTGGATGTTTACACGGCTGAGGCAGAACTTGGCTCGGTCCTCCATCTCTTTGCGCGTCATGGCGGACCACATCTCCAGCGGGAACATCACGTTCTGGAGGACGGACTGGCTGTCGAAAAGTGCGGAGCCCTGGAAGAGCATACCCACTTCCCGACGAAGGAGCCTAATCTCTTGTTCCTTCATGTCCGGCAGGTTCCGTCCGTCGTACTCGATGCGTCCGGAGTCGATAGTATGCAGGCCGATGATGGATTTCATCAGCACCGTTTTGCCCGAGCCGGACTGGCCGATAATCATGTTGCAATGACCGTCGTGCATCTCCGCCGAGATGTTGTTCAGGACTACATGCCCGTCAAAACTCTTATGTACGTTCTTCACTGCTATCATGACAACATCAGTTTGGTGAGGAAAATATCCAGGAAGAGGATAATCACGCTCGAGTTAACTACTGCGTTGGTTGAGGCCTTGCCCACCTCGAGTGCGCCGCCGCGGGTTGTGTAGCCGTAATAGGCGCTGACGCTGGTGATGACGAAGCCGAAGATCATGGACTTGATAATGGCGTAGGGTACGTGGAACTCGATGAAGGCGTAGGTGATGCCATAGACATACTCGTCCACGGTGAGCACTCCTCCCAACAGTGCCATCAGGTAGCCACCAATCAGAGCCGATGCTACGGAGAAAATTACCAGGATAGGCATCATCGTGATGAAGGCCGTGATCTTGGGCAGAATCAGGTAGTTGGCAGAGTTGACGCCCATCATCTCCATGGCATCTATCTGCTCGGTGATGCGCATTGTGCCTATCTCGGAGGCGATGTTCGATCCCACTTTGCCTGCCAGGATGAGGCAGAGGATGGTGCTGGAGAACTCGAGGAGCATCGTGTCTCGCGTGACCACACCTACGGTGTAGCGCGGCAGAAGCGGATTCTCCATATCCAACTTGATTTGCAGCGTCATGATGGCGCCGATGAAGATGGAGATGATCAGGTCGATGGGCACTGACTGTGTGCCTTGTTTGTCCAGCTCGAAGGCATACTGACGCCAGAACATCCTCTGCCGGTCCGGCATACGGAACGTCCGCCACATCAGTAGCACGTACTCGCCGATATGTTGTAAAATCTTCATGTTTTTTTATTCTTCAATTATCGTGCCACGCG
>ONXE01000124.1 GCA_900321775.1 uncultured Bacteroidales bacterium | reverse complement strand
CAGGAGTTGACCGATGCGGTGGACCGCGCCCACGGACGCAACGGACGCGTCTGCGCCGTAGGAACGGAAGTGATGCGTGCACTCGAAAGCGTGGTCAACACAGCCGGACAAATCGCGCCTACCAAAGGCTGGACCAACCGGTTCATCTTCCCGCCCTACCACTTCACTGTAGCCAATTCGTTCTTCGTCAACCTCTACATGCCGCAATCGTCGCAACTGATCGAAGTGGCCGCTTTCGGCGGCTACGAACAGGTGATGCGCGCCTACAACGTGGCCGTCAAAGAGAAGTACCACTTCGGGGACTACGGAGACTCGATGCTTATCCTGAACTGATGGAAGTACGAATCGAAGAAAGTTGGCGGAGGGTGTTGCAGCCGGAGTTCGACAAACCTTACTTCGAGTTGCTTACCTCCTTTGTGCGACAAGCGTACAAAGAAAAACAATGTTTCCCTCCGGCCAAACTGATCTTCAACGCTTTCGATTCGTGCCCGTTTGACAAAGTGCGCGTGGTGATTATCGGGCAGGACCCGTACCACGACGTAGGACAGGCGCAGGGGCTGTGCTTCTCCGTTCCTGACGGAATAGCCGTGCCGCCTTCGCTGCAGAATATCTACAAAGAACTACAATCCGACCTGGGAATCACCCCTCCTCACAGCGGCAATCTGCAACGCTGGGCCGAGCAGGGAGTACTCCTGCTGAACGCTACTCTGACCGTTGAAGCCCATCGTCCCGGCAGCCACCAGAACAAAGGCTGGGAAGAACTGACTGACGCGGCTATCGCGGCGCTTAACTCCCAACGCGAGCATCTTGTGTTTATGCTTTGGGGTGCATATGCCAAGAGAAAAGGACAGGTCATCGACACCCGCAAGCACCTCGTTCTCACCGCACCCCACCCCAGCCCTCTCAGCGCTTATCAGGGCTTCTTCGGCTGCAAACATTTCTCCAAAGCTAACGACTATCTGGTCCGAAACGGACTACCACCCATCAACTGGCAACCATGAAACGACTTCTGCTTATTGATGCGTACGCGATGATTTATCGCGCCTACTACGCCTTTATTCGCGCACCCCGCATCACCTCCAAAGGCGAGAATACCTCGGCTATATTCGGTTTTCTGACTACGTTGGACGATCTGAAACGCCGTTTGCAGCCGACGCATCTTGGCGTGGCTTTCGACCCCCACGGGCCTACGTTTAGACACGAGGCGTTCGAGCAATATAAGGCGCAACGCGAGGAGACACCGGAGGATATCCGCAAGGCCGTACCCATCATCAAACAGATTCTACAGGCCCTGCGCATTCCTGCCTTAGAGGTGCCCGGCTACGAGGCCGACGATGTGATCGGGACGCTTGCAGGACAGGCCGAGAAAGCAGGGTTTGAGGTGTTTATGGCCACTCCAGACAAGGACTACGGCCAACTTGTAACCGAACGCGCACATATGTACCGCCCGCGCCATACCGGTGGTTTCGAGGACCTCGGACCCAAGGAGGTCTGCGAGAAATACGGGATTGAGAGCACATCGCAAGTGATTGATCTGCTGGGACTGATGGGCGATGCGTCAGACAATATCCCCGGCTGCAACGGAGTCGGCGAAAAAACCGCGGTGAAGTTGCTACAGCAGTTTGGCAACGTGGAACAGATGCTTAGCCGCACCAACGAAATCAAGGGCGCGATGCGTGAAAAAATAGAGTCACAAGCCGAAGCCATCAGGTTCTCCAAGTTCCTTGCAACAATCAAAACCGACGTACCCATAACCCTGGATGAGGATGCGCTGATAGTGAAAGAGCCGGATTTGGCGGCCCTGACGCCCATCTACATAGATCTGGAGTTCCGCTCCTTGCTCAAGAAATACGAGGGAGAAGGAAGTAAAGGAGAAAAGACCACACAAAGTGATCGTCCGAAGGAAAGACATGGGATGGAGCCCGACCTATTCTCACAACCTCAGGAACCTGACTTATTCACGCAGGGCGATTTGTTCGCGCCCGCGGTCGATTTGTCTGCATTGAGCGACGAGGACAAACAGGCCATCAGTATCGCCCATTACCTCTTATCGCCCGAGACCTCGCACGACCCAGAATACCTGTGCATGGTGTACCGTTGCCCGCCCGAGAAACTCAAAGAACGCGTACTTGGGGAACTTAGAAAAGACGAGCGGTTATACCAGCTTTATACGGACGTTGAGATGCCGTTGGCGCCTATCCTCCAGGAGATGCACGAGGTGGGCGTACGGTTCGATGTAAACATCCTGCACGAGGCATCGGATCAGATGCACAAAGAGCTGGATGCCCTCGAGCAGGACATCTACAACCTCGTGCCCGAGGAGTTCCGGGCGTCGGGAGTCAAACTCAACATCAACTCGCCCAAACAGATAGGCGACCTGCTGTTCGGCGAGATGAAACTGGACCCGAAAGCCAAGAAAACCAAGGGCGGGCAATACGTCACCTCGGAGGAAGTGCTGCAAGGCCTCCAATCCAAGCACCCCATCATCGGGAAGATCCTGGAGTACCGCGAGTTGAAAAAACTGCTCTCGACCTACATCGACAACCTGCCCTCGCTCATCAACCCCCAAACAGGCAAGATACACACTACGTATAATCAGATAGTTACGGCCACAGGACGACTGTCATCGTCCAACCCCAACCTACAGAACCTGCCCATCCGAAGCGAGCGCGGCAAGTTCATCCGCAAAGCCGTCATCCCAGACGAGGGTTGCCTGTTCCTCAGCGCGGACTACTCACAGATAGAGTTGAGACTGATGGCACATTTCAGCAGCGACGAACACATGCTGGAGGCCTTCCGGTCTGGCCAGGATATCCATGCTGCCACAGCGGCCAAAATCTTCGGCTGCCCGATAGAAGAAGTAACCAAAGACCAGCGCCGAAGGGCCAAGACCGCCAATTTCGGCATCATATACGGCATCTCGGCGTTTGGATTGGCACAGCAGCTGGAATGCTCCCGCAGCGAAGCACAGACGCTCATTAGCGATTATTTTCAGGCCTTCCCCGGCGTGGTTCGCTTCATCGAAGAGAGCAAGGAAAAAGCGCGCAAACAGGGCTTCGTAGAAACCGCCTTCGGGCGCAAACGCTACCTGCCGGACATCCTCTCGCATAACGCCACCGTCCGCGCTTTCGCCGAGCGCAACGCCGTGAACGCGCCTATTCAGGGCACCGCTGCCGACATCATCAAGATTGCCATGGTTCGCATCCATCGACGCATGAAGGAGGCCGGACTTCGGGCGCAGATGACCATGCAAGTGCACGACGAACTCAATTTCAATGTGCCGGAGGCCGAAGTAGAGACGCTCCGCAACATCGTTGTCACCGAGATGCAGGGCGCTATGCAACTGCAGATACCCCTCATCGCCGAATGCGGCGTAGGCAAAAACTGGCTGGAAGCACACTGAGAGAGTAATACCATTGTAATACCATTCCGATACTATTCAGCGACCAAAAGGAAGGCCTCTCCCGAACAGGAAGAGGCCTTCTTTCTAACTAATCCGACGGTCGTTACTCGACAAGGATGCCGGCTGCGTTGTACGTGTGGCCGTCCTTGCGGATGAAGATCTGTCCGTTGCGGAGGAACTTGACGGCACGATGCTCGTCGCCGATGTTATCCAGACCCGTACCCGGAGCGATAGTGAGCTTCATCGAATTGAGGTCCACGGTGAACACATAGGTACCGTTGGCAATCTTGAACGACTTGTCTGAGCTGAAGAGGTTCACGTCGCCTACGGTAACCAGTTCGTCGGCCGTAACAGGTCCGAAGCGATGCGCATTGACTACGTCCCAGCTGGAGTTGAGCTCTGTAACGAAGGTGAAATAGCCATACTCGTACGTCGTATTGAAGGTAAACGTCCCCTCGAAGATGTTCTCCGACTTAGCGGTCAGTTCCACGCCTGCAGCAGGATTCCAACTCTGGTTGTCACCCAGTTCGTACAGGTGCTCATACACCACATGCGGCTTGTCGCCAACCTCGCAGATAGCGATATCGGTGATGTCGATGGTCGTATTAGCAGGAGAGAAGCCGAAGTCGAATACCAGCACCCCGTTTCCGGCCTTGCCGTCGATGCTGTCAGCGAAGTAAGTAACCTCTTCGTTGGCATTGAGGTTGATGGTCGAATCGGTGAAGATAACGGCGCCTTCGAACATGCGAACGGTAACGCCGGGGATATTGGCACTTGCCTTAACCGAGAATGTGAGGCTGTACAACTTGTTCTCATCGAGGTCAAGACCTGTATTGAGTTTGACCTGCGCCTGCCAACGCTCGTTCTTGGCATCCACGATGTTCACGCGGATATCGCCGAGCGAATCAAGCGTAGCGGTCGAGTTGGTCTCCTCTATCCATGCTGTAGTGGTGAACCATGTGGACAGAGTGGCCTCGGCGGGTTCGTAGAGACAGTGGTCGAACGGCAGTTTGCCGTTGATAATCTTGTTCTGCTCGCTGGCAGGAGTGAAGCAGCGGTTGCCCTCCTTGGGCACAGCGATAATCTGCAGACCTACGTTACCGGTAGCCACGAGGTTGCCCGCGTAGTCCCAGTTCATCTGGAGCAGGTCGAACTCACCCGCCAGTTCGTTCTTGAAGTCGCCCTTGTAGGTCAGGGTCGGCGTCGAGTCGTTCCATGTTACGTCGAACAGCTGGATGTTCTTGTCCGTACCGCGCAGTGCCAGGAATTTCTCGTCATCCGACAGAGCGAAGCAGGATCCGAGCGAGCCGTCGATTACAAGCGTGCCGTCAGGGAACGTAGGCTCCAGATGCGAAGCAAACGTGCAGTGACCATCCCAGCTGTAGAAGCGGAGCGAGGTAGCGCTGTTGTTATTATTGCCTGCCGAACGGTGCTGGCTTACCCAAACGCCCTTCGAGCAGCCCCAAACGTTACCGTTGGTGTTGGCCTGGCCTTCGAAATTGATCTTAGCCGACGGAGCGCCATCCCACAGGTGCTTGATAGAGCCGTCTGGCTGGCCGATGTTATAAACACACAGACCATTGGTCGGCAGTGTGCTGCCCGGGTCTTCGTTATAAACCAAAAGCTTGGCGTTAGCACCTCGGCTATAAACATAAGCGCTCGGCGAAGACGAACCTTCCTCCACGCCTGCTGCGTTCTTCCAAACGCCTGCAGTGCCGGACTGCGCACCTGCAAAGAAGGCCTGGTGTACGCCAGACGGATTTTCAGGATCTACTACATATACACCCGAGTGCGTGTCGTCCCAGTCACTCAGATATACGGTACCCTCGTTGTCGATACCCAAACGGTACGGAGTGCGATAAACGCCTGCCGACGGGTTGTTGGTAGTACGATACGGAGTCGTGTTTTGCAGCGTCAGGTCCGGATTCATCACGTACAGACCATTCTTGTCGCTGGTCTTGCTTACATAGTTAACCAGATAGATTGTGCCGAAGTGCTCGGTCTCCGGATAAACGTTCACGGCGTTGAACACGCGCGTCATGCCCATCGAAGCAGCCGTCTTCTGCTCGGCTATAGCCCAGTTGCCCACCTCGGGAGCCGAGGCCTCAACACCCCAACGATAAGCCTGGTTCTCGTCCAGACCATCAATCGGCAGCGGCAGATTGACCACATTACCGGTCTGCTGAGGAGCCGTTACAGGAATAGTCTTCACCTCAAGACCCTCTTCCGAGTAGATGTGAATAGTAGCCTCTGTCGGCTGGGTATTGAAGCTGAACGTCAGGTCGTAGCTGCCTTCCTTAGCCGTAGCCTTCAGGTCGTAAGCAAAGATATTGCGGAACGACGGCTGCGTGACACCGGCAGTGGTGTAGCGGTAGATATGGTCTTCG
>ONXE01000146.1:871-6203 GCA_900321775.1 uncultured Bacteroidales bacterium | reverse complement strand
GCATAAGTCAAGTGACTTCGGTGCGACTATTTACTGCTATATCTGGCATACGGGCACCGGCAAGACTGTGCAGGTATGCGGCGGCTGGCCGGGACAAAAGGCGCAGGCGTTAGGTGACGACAACTATAAGTTCGCTATTCCCGAATCAGCCGGTGAGCCTGACAACTCGTGGATGATCATCTGGAACGACGGCAGTGGCAACCAGACACAGGATCTGGTGTATAAGGACCAATACCTCTATTCAGGCGCGAACAAAGGCAGTATAAAAGCAAGTGAAGCAGTAACGGAACTATGCGAGTCTTTGACCGGAGTGCAGGAGATTGTTCAGCCTGCGGGTACTACGGAGTGCCGCAAGCAGGTTCGAGACGGCAGATTGTATATTCTTTTGCCGGACGGCAGGAGTTATGATATGCTGGGACAGACTATAATTACCCCGATAATGGATCGATAGTCCCTCGATAAAACCCCGATTATCCTGCACGTTTTTTATATTCTGCATGTTTTATTATTAATGTATGGTTGCGTTGTGCAAAAATGTAAGCACAAGATAGCAGATTTGCCAAATTTGCAAATCGTCAGGCGGTTTTTGCGGAAATAATTTGCGTGAATGAAAAAAATGTTGTACCTTTGCATCCGCTTTCGCGCCAAACGTCAATCTGGCTGCTGAAACAATCGCCTCTTTAGCTCAGTTGGTAGAGCACTCGATTTGTAATCAAGCGGTCGTTGGTTCGAGTCCGACAAGAGGCTCTTCGCGCTCGGCAGGAGTGAACATTGATAAATTGAAATTGGGTGTGTTCCAGAGTGGCCAAATGGGGCAGACTGTAAATCTGCTGCTTTTCAGCTTCGGTGGTTCGAATCCATCCGCACCCACACAAAGACACCGCTAACGCGGAGGAGATGTGAAGGTCTCGCGTTTCGCGGAATTGCGGAAATAGCTCAGTCGATAGAGCACTAGCCTTCCAAGCTGGGGGTCGCGGGTTTGAGTCCCGTTTTCCGCTCCATTGCTGAGGCCCCGATAGCTAAAGCGTTGCTAATGTAGCTCAGTGGTAGAGCGCATCCTTGGTAAGGATGAGGTCGCGGGTTCAACTCCCGCCATCAGCTCAAAAGGACAAAAGGGGCGCATGCCTTGAGTCCTTTATTTTTTGTGAAAGAAAACCAATAACAATTATTAACGTTAATAAAAAGTAATTACTATGGCAAAAGAAAAATTTGACCGTTCGAAACCGCACGTTAACATCGGTACAATCGGTCACGTTGACCACGGAAAAACAACCCTGACGGCTGCTATTACGTTGGTTCTTTCGAAGAAGGGCCTCTCTGAGGTTAAGAGCTTCGATCAGATTGATAACGCTCCTGAGGAGAAAGAGCGTGGTATCACTATTAACACCGCTCACGTAGAGTATCAGACGGCTAACCGTCACTATGCTCACGTAGACTGCCCGGGTCACGCCGACTATGTAAAGAACATGGTAACGGGTGCTGCCCAGATGGACGGTGCAATCATCGTAGTAGCTGCAACTGACGGTCCGATGCCTCAGACTCGTGAGCACATCCTGTTGGCTCGCCAAGTAAACGTTCCACGTCTGGTTGTATTTATGAACAAGTGCGACCTCGTGGACGATCCCGAGATGCTCGACCTCGTAGAGATGGAGATGCGTGAGCTTCTGTCGTTCTATGACTTCGACGGCGACAACACTCCTGTAATCCGCGGTTCTGCTCTCGGCGCACTGAACGGTGTACCCGAGTGGGAAGAGAAGATTATGGAGCTTATGGATGCTTGCGACAACTGGATCCAACTTCCGGTTCGCGCCGTTGACAAACCGTTCCTGATGCCTGTTGAGGACGTATTCTCGATCACCGGTCGTGGTACTGTTGCTACAGGTCGTATCGAGACCGGCGTTGTTAAGGTAGGTGACGAGGTTCAGCTCATCGGTCTGGGTAGCGAAGGACGCAAGTCTGTTGTTACCGGTGTTGAGATGTTCCGTAAGTTGCTCGACCAAGGTGAGGCTGGCGATAACGTAGGTCTGCTGCTCCGTGGTATTGACAAAGACGAAGTTCGTCGTGGTATGGTACTTACCCACCCGGGTGTAGTTAAACCTTACAGCGAGTTCAAGGCTTCTGTATATATCCTGAAGAAGGAAGAAGGTGGCCGTCACACTCCGTTCCACAACCACTATCGTCCTCAGTTCTACATCCGTACAATGGACGTTACCGGTGAGATCACTCTGCCGGAGGGAACTGAGATGGTAATGCCGGGTGACAACCTCGAGATCCAGGTTAAGCTGATCTATCCGGTTGCTTGCTCAGAGGGTCTGCGTTTCGCTATCCGTGAGGGTGGTCGTACCGTAGGTTCGGGTCAGATTACCAAACTTATCGACTAATTCGCGTTCGGCAACGCGGTCGCACAGATTGCGCATGGCGCAATAAAAGCGACGCGTGCCTTCGCTTCCCCCCCCCCATCGCAAACAGCCTACGGCTTGGTTTACGCTGGGGACCCCAAAATGGGAAAAATGCTCGGGGTGACGAGCCCCGAGCAGATTTACGGAAGTCCTCCAATGGTAGGAGAGCGGTCTCCAAAACCGTCAATGTGGGTTCGATTCCTGCCTTCCGTGCTGTTACATGACATAGCTTCCAAATTCTGGCTTTAGCTACGGCTGAGGTCGGAATATTGGTGCGCAAAATAGAGAAATAAAAAATCTACAGATATGAGTCTAATTGATAACGTAAAAGAGTCGTACAACGAGATGGTTCACAAGGTAAGTTGGCCATCCTACAAAGAACTGACCCAGAGTGCCGCCTTGGTGCTGGTTGCTTCCATTATCCTTGCACTTGTAGTGTGGGCAATGGATTGGTGCTTCGAGGAGTTGATGACCCTGATTTACGGTCTGTTCTGATCTTTTTGAGTTTAGCGTTTAGTGTTTAGAGTTTAGAGAAGTTCTAAAGTTTAAAGTTAAAAGTTTAAATAAGAAGAGATGGCAGAATCAAATTACAAATGGTACGTGCTTCGCGCGATAGGCGGCAAGGAGAACAAGGTGAAAGAGTATATCGAAGGCGCCTTGGTCACCTCGAGTCTGTTTAAGGAGTACGTGTCTCAAGTGCTTTTGCCCACCGAGAAAGTGGTGAGCCAGAAGAATGGCAAGCGTACCGTGAAGGAGCGCAACAAACTGCCGGGCTACGTGCTGGTAGAGTGCAATCTGACCGACGAGTGCTATCCGTTGCTGCGCAATATCCCGAACGTCCTCGGATTCCTGAGCGAGCCCGCGAGTATGAAACCGAAGCCAGTATCCCAGGAGGAGATCAACGCGATTGTCGGCGAGATTAATGACGAAGCTATTGCTGCCGAGATGAACGAGACCTTTATCGTTGGTGAGAAGGTTAAGGTAACCGACGGACCGTTCAACGGATTCAACGGCGTGATTAGCGAGGTGATGCAAGACAAGCACAAGCTCAAGGTGATTGTGACGATCTTTGACCGTCAGACGCCGCTTGAGTTGGGATTCAATCAGGTAGAGATAGAGTAGAAGGCATTGTTACGGGCCGCTTGACTACTCAATAGTTTATTATTAACACCGCAAGAGGATGCCTTGGCATCCGCCCGTATTGCAAAAACTATTAACACAACAACAATTATGGCTAAAGAAATTGCCGGATTTATTAAACTTCAGATCAAGGGTGGCGCAGCCAACCCTGCACCTCCGGTAGGCCCTGCACTGGGTTCGAAGGGTGTGAACATCATGGAGTTTTGCAAACAATTCAATGCCAGAACTCAGGACAAGGCAGGTAAGGTATTGCCTGTTGTAATCACTGTGTATGCAGACAAGTCGTTCGACTTCATCGTTAAGACTCCTCCTGTAGCCGTACAGTTGCTGGAGGCCGCCAAGGTGAAGAGCGGATCGGCTCAGCCTAACCGTCAGAAAGTAGCCTCTATCACTGCCGAGCAATGCCGTCAGATCGCAGAGGACAAGATGGTTGACCTGAACTGCTTCACCGTAGAGAGTGCTGAGAAGATGGTACGCGGAACAGCGCGTAGTATGGGTATTACCGTTAAATAATTAAAACTTCAATCATTATGGCAAAATTGACAAAAAATCAAAGACTTGCTGCTGAGAAGATTGAAGCAGGTAAAGTCTATACGATCGCGGAAGCCTCCGCATTGGTAAAAGAGATCACAACTACAAAGTTTGACGCTTCGGTAGATATCGACGTTCGTTTGGGCGTTGACCCCCGTAAGGCCAATCAGATGGTACGTGGCGTAGTAAGTCTTCCCAACGGAACGGGTAAGGTAGTTCGCGTGCTTGCTCTGTGTACAGCCGATCAGGAGGCAGCTGCCAAAGAGGCCGGTGCAGACTATGTAGGCCTGGATGAGTACATCGAGAAGATCAAAGGTGGATGGACAGACATTGATGTTATCATCACTATGCCGCAGATCATGGGTAAGATTGGTGCCCTGGGCCGTATCCTCGGTCCGCGTGGTTTGATGCCAAACCCCAAGAGCGGTACGGTAACGATGGATGTAGCCAAGGCAGTTAAGGAAGTAAAGCAAGGTAAGATCGACTTCAAGGTTGACAAGTTCGGTATCCTGCACACCAGTATCGGTAAGGTTAGCTTCACGGCTGATCAGATTGCCGAGAACGCACGCGAGTTTATCGACACCGTTATCAAGCTCAAACCTGCAGTTGCCAAAGGCGAGTACATCAAGAGCATTTATCTCTCCAGCACTATGAGTCAAGGTATCAAGGTTGATCCGAAATCATTCTAACTATTAAACATCGAAAGGTATGAAGAAAGAAGATAAAAACCTCGTTATCGCCTCATTGGAGGAGCAGTTGGCTCAATTCCCTCACTTCTATATCACGAATATCGAGGGACTGAATGCTGAGAAGACGAGCGACCTTCGTCGCCAGTGCTTCAAGAAAGACATCAAACTCGTAGTAGCCAAGAACACGCTGCTGCAGAAGGCTCTTGAGAACAAGGGTATCGATGCACAGATCTTCGAGGCACTGAAGGGTAACACCGCCCTTATGCTTACCGCAACCGGTAACGCTCCTGCCAAACTGATCAAGGAGTTTACCAAGGGTGACAAGAGCGAGTGCCCGAAGCCTTATCTGAAGGCCGCATACGTAGAAGAGACTGTATATGTAGGCGCACAGAACCTTGAGTTCCTGTCCACAATCAAGTCGAAGAACGAACTTATCGCAGACCTCGTTGCTCTGTTGCAGTCGCCTGCTAAGAACGTTGTTTCCGCCCTGCAGAGTGGTGCCGGTACACTTCACGGTGTACTCAAGACCCTCGGCGAGCGAGCTGAGTAAGAATCAGTTTAGCGTTGAGAGTT
>ONXE01000146.1:0-861 GCA_900321775.1 uncultured Bacteroidales bacterium | reverse complement strand
TAGAACGTTCAACCCGGACTCCGACGAACAAAAATCAATTAACATTAAAAAAATAACACATTAAATATTTACAACAATGGCAGATCTGAAAGCTTTTGCTGAACAATTGGTTAACCTTACGGTTAAGGAAGTTAACGAGCTCGCTCAAATTCTGAAGGACGAGTATGGTATTGAACCCGCTGCTGCTGCAGTTGCAGTTGCTGCCCCCGCTGCCGGCGGTGACGCTCCCGCAGCTGAGGAGAAGACATCGTTTGATGTAGTACTGAAGAGTGCAGGTGCTCAGAAGCTCCAGGTGGTTAAGGCTGTTAAAGAGCAAACCGGTCTGGGTCTGAAAGAGGCTAAGGACATCGTTGACGCTGCTCCTGCAACCGTTAAGGAAGGTGTAGACAAAGCTACCGCTGAGGCTCTGAAGAAGGCTCTCGAGGAGGTAGGTGCTGAGGTAGAACTCAAGTAATACACCACCTAACACAATTAGGTAGGTTTAGTCCCTCGCGGGGGACTAAACCTTTTCTGCTGAAAAAGGAGTATTGTAAAAATACATTAATTTCGGCAACAAAAATCAATAGAATGTTAAATTCTGTTAAAAACATAAACCATCCATAAAATGGCATCAACCAACACAACAAAGAGGGTCAACTTTTCGGCACTGCAGCAGCAGATGCCTTTTCCTGACTTTCTTGACATACAATTGAAGTCCTTCCATGACTTTGTTCAGATGAACTCGACACCTGAGCAGCGCCGGAAGGAGGGTCTGTTCCGTGTGTTCCAGGAGAACTTCCCCATCACTGACACTCGTAACAACTTCACACTCGAATTTTTGGACTATTATGTTGATCCGCCACGTTACTCCGAGCAGGAGTG
>ONXE01000154.1 GCA_900321775.1 uncultured Bacteroidales bacterium | reverse complement strand
GCACTGAAAAAGGTCGCCTATTCGTAGAGGGCTCTAAAAAAAGAAAGGATTGTAACGGCAAAACGTTGCAATCCTTTTTCGTTCTATTATTGCAGATAAAAATGTTAGAGTGCGCTCAGATGCGCTCTATGAGGTCGTGAATGGCGTTAATAAGGGCAAAATATGGGCAAAGACCCCTTATTTGGACTCCTCGAGCAGTTTGATGATACGTTTCACATTCGCAGCAAACATAGTTATAGCACCCTGCATCTGCATGGCGTCCATTCCATATGATTCTGCTCGCGCGTAGCCTAAAACATTCTTTAACTCAGCATTCTTCGCTTCTATCTTGTACCGTTCGGATTTGTAAAGCCTCTTAAATTCCTCAGTTTCTTGGAATGCCAACTGTTCCGTTTGAGTATTGGATTTGATGGTGACGCTATAACTTTTACTTTTCGCACCGACTTTGTAGCATCCATCCCGTAACGCGCATGTCTTGCATTTCTCTACATCAAAAAAGTAAACTTCGGATTGATTCTTTTGCTGTCCTTTCTTCCCTTGTTTGGCTTTGCGTATTGCCATATGCCCTGCCGGACAAACGTACATTCCTGCATCTTTGTTATACTCCCATTGTTCCGATTCGGATTTAAATCCTTGACTGATAGATGGATTAACCTTTGCTACAATTTTAAAACCTTCTTCTTTCGCTTGTTTAAGATTACTATCACCAGAGTAAGCACTATCGCCTATAACCGTTTTTACATCTATACCATTATTGCGGGATTTCTCTATCAGTTCCGGCAACTGGAGGCCATCACCGCGCTCTCCGGATGTAACGACAGCGGCTGTTATGATGCGTTCCGGACTCATCGCAATATGAGACTTATAGCCAAAGAAATGATCATCACGGGTCTTATGTCCAACACGCGCATCCTTGTCTTTGGAGGTCGTATAGTGATCCCGGATATCATCCAATGTCTCTTTAAGCATATTCAAACGCTCCTTGATCTTGGGGACGTTAATGCGAATCTCATCTTCAGAAACCTTGTCTATCAATGCTTGCGTATAAGACATCTCGTGCTCTAAATCATCATCCGTATTCTTTTCTGGCAGCATTTCTTTAATATGCTCATCGGTCTCGTACAGACATCTCCGTAATAACTTAGAACGGAGTTTAAGAGCCTGAACGGGAGAGTACGGATTAGAGCGGGAGCCCGAATGAGTAGCATCTACAATGATGGTATCTGACTTGATGATTCCTTTATCTATGGCGATAGATACCGTCTTGTTGATGAGCATATCCAACAATTCCACATCCTTGAGGCGCAACTTACGAAACTTGGTTAATGTGCTCGGATTGATAACATCCTCTTCCGGACTCATCCCTAAAAAGTACTTGAACGACATGTCATACATCGAGCGTTCAACTACATCTACATCCGATGAGTCGTAAATCACTTTCAGTAACAGATACTTAAACAGACGTATCGGACTTTCTGCACGACGACCATTATCGGGGCAATATTTGGAAACTAACTCTTGGTAAACGAAACTAAAATCGATAAGATCATTTATCTGACGAAGCATGTGCTTTTGAGGCACTACCTTGTCATACAAATCCGCATAAGCAGACAATTGGAGTGTTTGTTGTTGGCTCAGCATAATAGTTTTTCAATTATGCTACAAAGGTACAAAAAAAATAGCACATATGCAAATTTTTTATCACATATGTGCCATTTTCCTAATTTAAACTTCCTCTGAAGGGTTTTTCAGTGCCCTCCCTAACGGCGGCCTCTTTTTTTTGCTCTCGTCCGGTGGAGGTTATTTACCACTCACGCCGTCTCCACCGCCGAGGCGGTTCAACTCGTCCATTGCGCCGACGTTGCGGCGTTTGACTTGCTGTTGCTGTCCGAACATCCATACGAGACCAACCATCACGCGTTGGTTGCGGATAGTGGAACGTGCCATGCTACTGTAGCCCGGCCGTTGCCCCAGATCCTGGCTGCTATAGACGGAGGAGCGGAGCAGGTCCTGCACGTTCAGATTGAGGATAAGTCCCTGTTTCATGAACATCTTGCGCGCGCCGAAACTCATCTGGTAGGAGGCGGACTGGCGGTCGTAACCTATCGTCATAGGCGAGCTCCAGTTGCCGTCCAGCATAAGCGTCCAGTTTTGTGGCAGATATGCCGAGAGGGTTCCGTTGACATAGCCATAGACGCTTGCCTGTTGGTATTGGGGCTTGCCGTCATCACCTTTCTCGTACGACTGATTGAACGAGCGGTAGCAACCACCACTGAGGGTCAACGCCAACCAAGCACCGGATAATTGACGATTGGACGTTGGATTGCCCTCATTGTCCGTTTGATAAGAGAATTTAGGTACTATCGGCAACTCGGTCAGCGAGATATTGCCGCCAAAAGTGGTGCAGGTGCCGAAATTGACCCATTTCATTTCGCCCATGCCGTCAGGCAGCACGTTGATGCGCTGCGAGAACATGTTCTCCGTGTGCGAGAAATTCAGGGTGGCATTCAGGTACTGCGTCCACGAGAAGTGCATCTCCATATCATTGTTGAACTCGGGAATAAGGTCGGTGTTGCCTACCTGATAGGAGTACGCGTCCAGGTATGTCTTGAACGGATTGAGCATGAAGTAATTTGGGCGCTTGATGCGGCGGCTGTAGCTGAAACTGGCCGTGACAGGTTGTGCAATCTTGCCCAGCGGGCTGCTCGTATAGCCTACGTAAGTAGTCGGGAACGGGTTGAAATACGACCTGTTGGTGATGGAATCGGCTGTGCGCCAATTGCCGTGACTATACGTGTATTCGCCGCGGATTCCCACTTTGACCGACCAGTGATCGCCAAACTGCTTGCCTGCAGTGATATAGGCGGCTCCTACGTGCTCGCGGTACACGAAATCGGAAGGGGTGGAGCTGATTTTCGCACCGTTGAGGATGGAGTCTGTAGTCATGTCGTTGTCGGTGGAAGACAGCGCATATTTGATGCCACACTCCAGCATGCCGGTTTGCCAGAACTTGGTCTGAAAATCCAGCTTGGCGCTGTAGATATCTACCACCTGATGGCTGAGGATGTCCAATCCCACAGACCGTGTCTCGTATTGTGTTGTCTGCACGTTATGCGAGCCGGTGTTGTAGCGGTTGTAGTCGATATTGGCCGTGAGTTCACGATCCAGAGTGGCGTCGAACACGTGTGTGAAATTCAGGTTGGCCGTGTGTTGGGGTGCCTTGCGGTTCGTCTCAGATGCTGTCGTGCTATGGTCCACCGTATCCCCTCCTTGCACTACGTAGGCGTAGTTGCGGCCGGGGCGAATCTGCTGGTGAGCAATCACATACGGCACCTGCAGGATGAAACCGAAGGTATTTACCGAATCGATGTACCAGTCGTTGCCCACTTTGACCATGTAGTACTGAAAATCTATGCCATAGCCCGACTTGGAGTAGTTGCTCAGCGAAGGTGAGGTGGCGGTTTCGGGGATAGTACGTGTGGTTTCGAGGTCAATGTCACCTTGTCCGAACACTTGCGTCAACTGGCCGAAAGTGTAGGTTTTCTCGCCGCGGTAGTTGAGGTTCAGCGACACGGCGTCCATCTGGATATACTGCTTCACATCGCCATAGTACATGCCTCCGTATGTGGCGGACAACATACCGTTCAGGCCACGCATCATGTTGCGCTTCATCTTGATGTTGATGATACCTCCGGAGCCACTGGCGTCGTACTTGGCCGAAGGGTTACTGATAATCTCGATTTTCTCAATCATGTTGCCGTCTGTACCGTCCAGCATCGCCTTGAGTTGGTCTCCGCTGAGGTAAGAAGGTCTTCCGTCCACATATACCTCTACGCCCTTGCCATTGACGGTGATGTTGCCGTCTCGGTCGATGCGCACGCCCGGTGCCCGGCGCAGGATGTCGTTGCCGTTGCTGCCTGCGGCCAGAGGCGACTGACTCACGTTCATCACCAGTTTGTCCATCTGTTGCTCGATAAGCGGGCGCTTGGCCTTGACTTCCACTTCTTTGAGGCGCTCGGCCTCTTCCTTCAGCACGAAATCCGGCCCGCCAAAGGCCGTCTCATACCCCACGAAAGAAGCTTGTATTATGTACGCGCGCGCGGGTATATTTAAGGAGTATGTGCCTTGTGCGTCAGTGATAGCACCCGTCAACAGAGTCGAATCTTCGGCCAGCACTGACACGGTAACAAACGGCATGGGGTTCCCCTGCTCGTCCTTAACACTTCCTTTCAGATTTTCTGCGGATGCCATTACGGCAAACATCATAAACAGTCCTAATACTATATTTTTCATTTGTCATTATTTTTGAAACACGATGCAAAGGTACTGCTTTTTGGGCAATTGAGAAATGAAAAAACGGACATTGTGCCGTTTTTGTGCATTTTTATGCAAAAAAGACAGAGAAATCGCCTGTCAGAGGAATACCTAACATCCGAAATTGGCTTGGTGAGACACAGCCGAACAGTTGGAACTCGAGGGCCATATGACTGAGATCGTAGTATCCGTGCTCCAGGGCAACTGACATCAAGTCAATAGGTTTGCCGATAGCGGCCGTTTGCTGCATGGCCTGTATGGCGCGATGGAAGCGTCTGAGTCGCACAAACTGTTTGGGCGGCACGCCTACATAGTTACGGAAGACGCGCAGGAACTGTCGTTCGCCCAGGCAAGCAACAG
>ONXE01000141.1 GCA_900321775.1 uncultured Bacteroidales bacterium | reverse complement strand
ACATATGCAAGCAATCCGGGCTAAATTGGGCAAAAAAGAGATTTTTTTTAAGAAACTCTTGCATAATTGAAAAAAAAGTAGTAACTTTGCAGCGAAATTCGTTATTCTGCCTTAGAAGGTGCAGAGAGAAGTGTCTCTTTGGTGGTATAACAAATTGAAATACAATAAATAACAACTAAAAACAACAAAATAATTAAAAATTATGAAACCGACTCACATTGAGCATTTGGGAATTGCCGTGACTTCGTTGGAAGAGGCAATGCCGTTCTTTGAGTTCCTCACCGGTAGCAAGTGCTACAGCATCGAGGAAGTAGCAGATCAGAAAGTAAAAACCGCCTTCTTCAAGGTTGGTGAGGTAAAAATTGAGTTGCTGGAGCCTACGTGCCCTGAATCGACGATTGCCAAGTTCATCGAGAAGAACGGCGGTCGCGGCGGTGTGCACCATGTGGCTTTCAACGTAGAAAATGTGGCGGAGGCCTTGGCAGAATGTGAAGCTGCAGGCATCCAGCTCATCGACAAGGCTCCCAGAAAAGGTGCCGAGAACCTGATGATTGCGTTCCTGCACCCGAAATCTACCAAGGGTGTGCTGACCGAAATTTGCCAACAGCCCAAATAAATCCCGGGGATAGAGTAGATTACAGACAGAAAAACAAATAACATTATAAGATGGATACAAATCAAGATAAACTTCAAAAGCTCATTGAGAAGCGTGAGCAGGCGATGGCAGGTGGCGGTGCTGCTGCTGTCGAGAAGCATCACGCCAAAGGC
The DNA here is from genome assembly GCA_900321775.1 of uncultured Bacteroidales bacterium. Taxonomy (GTDB): domain Bacteria; phylum Bacteroidota; class Bacteroidia; order Bacteroidales; family Paludibacteraceae; genus Colicola. The sequence continues at coordinate 4,575 of ONXE01000141.1, read as the reverse complement.
AGCTATACTGCCCGTGAGCGCATCAACCGACTGCTGGATGAAGGCAGTTTCGAAGAAGTGGATATGTTTCTGACCCACCGTTGCACCGACTTCGGGATGGAGAAGAAAGTGTTCCTGGGCGACGGCGTAGCTGTGGGCTCGGGTACTATTGACGGACGTCTGGTGTTCGTGTTTGCTCAGGATGCAACCGTTATCGGCGGTTCGCTGAGCGAAACCATGGCACAAAAGATCTGCAAAGTGATGGATATGGCCATGAAACTGGGTGCTCCTATCATCGGCCTGAACGATTCGGGTGGAGCCCGTATTCAGGAAGGTGCTTGTGCACTGGCAGGTTATGCTGAGATTTTCGAGCGTAATATCCTCGCATCGGGTGTTGTTCCCCAGATTAGCGTCATCTTCGGCCCGTGCGCCGGTGGTGCTGTGTATAGCCCTGCGCTGACAGACTTCATCATGATGACAGAGCAAAACAGCTACATGTTCATCACCGGTCCGAAGGTGGTCAAATCTGTGACTGGTGAAGACGTAACCGTTGAACAGTTGGGCGGCGCCCGCGTACATGCCACCAAGTCTGGTGTGACGCATTTTGTGGCTGCCACTGAAGACGAGGCGTTCACCGAGATTCGCCGACTGATCAGTTTCATTCCGCAGAATAACATGGAAGAAGCTCCCCGCCTGGAGTGCCATGACGCAGTGGACCGCGTGGAGGATGCACTGAATGATTTGGTTCCTGCCGATCCGAACAAACCGTACAACATGAAGGACATTATCAGCCTCATCGTGGACAATGGTGACTTCATGGAAGTGCAGAAGGACTATGCCAAAAATATCATCTGCGGCTTCGCACGTTTCAATGGCCGTTCTACCGGTATTATCGCCAACCAGCCGAGCTGGATTGCAGGTGTGTTGGACTGCGACGCCAGCCGCAAAGCCGCGCGTTTCGTACGCTTCTGCGACGCTTTCAATATCCAGATCCTGACTCTCGTGGACGTTCCGGGATTCCTCTGCGGAACAGGCCAGGAATATGCCGGCATCATCGACCACGGAGCAAAACTGATGTTCGCCTTTGGTGAGGCTACTGTTCCCAAGGTAACGGTTACTATCCGTAAGAGCTACGGCGGTTCGCACATTGTGATGAGCTGCAAGCAGCTGCGCGGCGACCTGTGTTACAGTTGGCCTAACGCCGAAATCGCGGTAATGGGTGCCAGTGGTGCTGTGGGCGTGCTCTACGCCAAACAGCTCAAAGCTATCGAAGACCCGGCAGAACGCAAGGCCTTCATCGCTGAGAAAGAAGCCGAATACAAGGACAAGTTTGCAAGCCCGTATCAGGCTGCTAACCGTGGCTATATCGATGATGTTATCGAGCCGCGCAACACGCGTCTGCGTATCATTAAGGCCTTCGAGCAACTGCAGACCAAGAAGGTGACCAACCCGCTCAAGAAGCACTGCAACATTCCTCTCTAAAGTAATGGTTTAATAGTTTAAGAGTTTAAGTTATGCTATTATTATCAACCAATTGGGGGCATGTTTGGATGGTCACGCTGCTGGGCTTTATGATCGTCATTTGCTTGCTGCTGATGCTGATTCTGGTGCTGATGTTGTTCGGCAAACTGATGTCAGAGAAGAAGCCGGAGTCCACCAAGAAATGGGACGCTCCTGCTCCTGTGGCACCCTCGCCGTTTAGCAAACAGCAGCCCGAAGGTGATGCCACTATCGCAGCTATTGCGATGGCGCTGGCTCAGGCACAGGGCGAAGACAAGGCGGCCATAGCTATGGCGCTGCACCTCTACTACAAAGGCGGAGTGCATGACACCCAAACAACGCGCCTCACCATGCAGGGCAAGGCCACTGCGTGGAATGCAAAATCATTCGCAATGAATAACATAGGTTTCTAACCCAATAAATTTTACAAAAATGCAAGAGTTTAAATTCAAGATCAATGGCGCTGACTATAAATGCGCTGTAGAAGAAATAGAAGGTGGTCTCACCGAAGTTACTGTCAATGGCAAGAAGTATCTTGTCGAAACCGAGAAGCCCGCGGCTCCCGCTCCGGCTCCCAAACCGGCAGCCGCTCCTGCCGCTCCCAAGGCCGCTCCCGCTCCGGCACCAGAACCGAAACCGGCACCCGCTCCTGCCGCCAAGCCCGCAGCAGCTCCTGCCGCAGGTGTACAGGTAAAGAGCCCGCTGCCCGGTTCGGTTATCAAAGTGAATGTAAGCGTCGGACAAGCTGTGAAAAAAGGCGATACACTGCTCACTCTCGAGTCAATGAAGATGGAGAACCCCATCCTCGCTGAACAGGACGGTACGGTTGCTCAGGTGGCTGTGGCTGCCGGTCAGACCGTGATGCAGGACGACTTGCTCATCGTGCTTGGTTAAACACTAATTAGACCAATTTGACCTATTAGACCAAAATTAGACTAATTAGCCCCAAAACAATGAAAATTAACCACATTATTTTTACATTGGCAAGCGCGCTGCTGCTGACCGTACCTGTTATGGCTCAGGATTCTGCTGCTCAGTCAAACGAACCCGTAACCGTAGCAGTGACGACCGAGGAGGCTACGCAGGCCGAGATGGTTGCCGGTGAAGACCTGGAGGAGGAAATCGGTGAAGTAGAGGAGTCGGTTGGAGAGAATCTGGCCAACTTCTTCCGCACCATGGGTTTCATGAACATCGAGTGGCGTCAAGTGGTCATGCTGTTCATCTCCTTCTTCTTGCTGTACCTCGCCATTCATAAGAAATACGAGCCTTTGCTCCTCTTGCCGATTGCGTTTGGTATGCTGTTGACCAACCTGCCGGGCGTGTTAGACCCCGTTTTGGGAACCGTCACTCCGGTGATGTTCCATCAGGACTTGTGGGCTGCGTTCCTCGACGAGACCAATCCCGCATACCATAGTTACGGCACTATCATGCGTGAAGGCGGTTTGCTGGATATTCTCTATATCGGCGTGAAAGCGGGAGTCTATCCCTGTATTATCTTCATCGGTGTAGGTGCCATGACCGACTTCGGACCGCTGATTGCCAACCCCAAGAGTCTTATCCTGGGCGGTGCTGCGCAGATAGGCATCTTCGTGACGTTCCTTTGCGCAAATGCGCTGGGCCTGACCGGAATAGACGCTATCACCTTCACCGAGGCTGAGGCTGGTTCTATCGGCATCATCGGTGGTGCTGACGGTCCTACGTCTATCTTCCTGACATCCAAATTGGCACCGCATCTGCTCGGCCCGATTGCTATTGCTGCGTACTCCTACATGGCCTTGGTGCCCGTTATCCAGCCGCCCATCATGCGCGCGCTCACGACTAAAGAAGAACGTGCGATTAAGATGAAGCAACTGCGTCCGGTCAGCAAGACAGAGAAGATTGTCTTCCCCGTACTTGTGGCTACCATCGTGGCACTTATTCTGCCCGATGCAGCTCCGCTGATTGGCTGTCTGATGCTGGGTAACTTGATGAATGTCTGTGGCGTGGTGGACCGTTTGAGCAAGACTACGCAGGAGGACCTGATGAATATCGTCGTGATCTTCCTCGGATTGTCTGTCGGCGCAACAGCTACGGGTGACTCGTTCCTCAATGCGAAGACACTCATGATTCTGTGCATGGGCATTGTTGCATTCGGTCTCGGCTCCGCTGGTGGCGTATTGCTGGCCAAATTGCTGAACCTGTTCTCCAAAGAAAAAATCAACCCGCTGATTGGCTCAGCAGGTGTGTCGGCCGTTCCTATGGCTGCGCGTGTGAGCCAAACGGTAGGTCAAGAGGAGAATCCCGGTAACTTCCTGCTCATGCATGCCATGGGCCCGAATGTAGCCGGTGTGATTGGTTCTGCCGTTGCAGCCGGTGTGCTGCTGACTATGCTGGGCTAATCAAGCCAGCACAATCAGCATAGCAGCCGTGTGGCTGAGTGAACCAAGCAGAATAAATACGTGCCAGATGGCATGAAAGTAGGCGTACTGCTCGTCTTTCGAGAAGAAATAAGCGCCGATACTGTAGAAAATCCCTTCTGCCAGGACGCAGTAAAATGCGGAATGCGGGAGGGATTTCCATAATGGTACAATCACCACCAGTGCAGCCCAACCCATCACCAGATACAAGGTCAGCGAGAGTTTAGGATGCTTGCCCAGGGCTCTCACTTTGCCAATGATGCCGGCTATTACGCACGCCCACAAAAAGCCGAACAATCATTACATAGATACTGATATGGTCATACACGCGAATGATTCGCTTGGCCTCAGTGCCCGGTGTTACAGCGTGATATAGTGTGCTGCAGGTGTACATAAACAGCATGCCTGCCAAAAACAGCGTCGTGCCTAACACGTACGTCCAATCGTGGCGGAACGCCATCTTCATCATCGGATACACCGCTACCAGCGTACCCGCTATACCAACGGCGTGTGTCCACGTGTTGGCAATCTCTTCCCCCGGAAGTCTTTTACTCATAACAATCTTTTTGATACCCGGCAAAGGGTTCAATCCTAATTTTTCCGCCCTTAACCTTTTACCTATACTAATTCCTTACTTTTCCAACTCCACATTAATCTGTCTCAGTGGCTTGCCCTCGGCTTTGCAGCGCAGGTTTTCCAG
>ONXE01000207.1 GCA_900321775.1 uncultured Bacteroidales bacterium | reverse complement strand
GCACACGGCGACGGCCTCATAGCCAAGGACAAACGCTACATCCGCCTGCGGGCCCTCTTCCACAATCCCGTCGCACAGTTCTTCTTCCGCCTCGTTCCACCCGCACTCGGCAACTACGTCGGCTACAACTGGGCCGCTGCCTCACGCCGCAAGCACCTCCAAGTGCCTAACATCTACTACGGCGAGAACGAAGAAGAACAGATGGTCTTCGCCAAACAGCACGAACAAACCGAACATTTCGACTACTACATCTTCGGACACCGACACCTCGAGATGCAACTGCTTCTCCCCTCCGGAGCCCAAGTCTGCTGCATCGGCGACTTCTGCGACCACACACAATTCGCCAAGATGGACGAACAGGGAATCTTCTCTTTCGAGGAGTACCCCGAAAACGAGGTTTCCTAGGATCTCATAGGATTTCCCAGGACCACCTAGGATCTCCTATTAGACTATTATTAGACTATTATTAGAGTATTATTAGACTATTAAGCAACAAGCATGAGTAATAGAGAAGAACAACTCAAAGCCTTCGACCGCCTGCTCACCGTCATGGACGAACTGCGCGAAGGATGCCCTTGGGACCGCAAGCAGACTTTCGACTCGCTACGCGAAAACACCCTCGAGGAGACCTACGAACTGGCCTCGGCCATCACCAGCCACGACATGAACGAAATCGCCAAAGAACTTGGCGACGTACTCCTTCATGTGGTTTTCTACGCCAAAATGGGCAGTGAGCAAGGCCAATTCGACATCGCAGACGTATGCAACAAACTCTGTGACAAACTGATTTTCAGGCACCCGCACGTCTATGGCGTCGAAAAAGCCGCACAGTATGGCAACCTCAACATCCCCAACGCCAAGGATATGACCGACGAGGACGTGAAAGAACTCTGGGAAAAAGTCAAACAGCGCGAAAAGGACGGCAACAAAACCATCCTCAGCGGTGTTCCCAAAGCCCTGCCTTCACTCATCAAAGCCTACCGCATTCAGGAAAAAGCGGCCAACGCAGGATTCGATTGGGACGAGCCTTCACAGGTTTGGGACAAAGTGAAAGAGGAAATCAGCGAATTCGAAGACGAGGCCAAAGCCGGCAATCAGGACCGCATGGAAGCCGAATTGGGAGACGTGCTCTTCGCCATCGTCAACGCTGCCCGACTCTACCACCTCATCCCCGACAACGCGCTCGAACGCACCAACCAGAAGTTCATCGCACGATTCACTTACCTGGAGCAACGTGCCAAGGAACAGGGACGACTGCTCGACGAGATGACACTCGACGAGATGGAAGCCATCTGGCAGGAGAGCAAGAAACTGTATAAGTAAATACTACTTCTGGAGATTCAGGATAATCACTTCTTCCTGAGGCGAGTATTTCGAATCGGTCACAACGGTGAACTTAACTGACGTACTGCCCGCTTTCTTCGGAACCACCCAGAACGGGAAACCCAGATAGTTGTAACCCGTCGGAGCATACAAGTCCAACTTGACTGTATCCGACTGAGGCAACAGAATATCAGTGATAGCAGGCGTCAGCAGCGCCCACAGGTCGATATAAGACGTATCCCATGTCACATGCGTGGAAACCAAATAGTTGCCCAAAGCCTGATATCCAACAGCGGCGTGCAGAGTGTCACCCACGTGCATACTGTCCACATGCCACAACTCGGACGTCGAATCATAATAGTACAAAAGCGAGTCGCCTTCTTGGTTGACAAACGTACTGAGCGAAACCTCTGGAGTATAATGGCTCTTGGTGTCAAGGCAACTGCTCAACACCACTGCCAGCAAAAAGATGGGAATAATGCGCTTCATAAAAACAAATTTAGTGCGGCATATAGGACTCGAACCTACACGACTTGCGTCACCAGATCCTAAGTCTGGCGCGGCTACCAATTACGCCAATGCCGCAAAATCGGTGCAAAGTTAATACTTTTTTTTGACATGACCAAATTAAAAGACGAAAAAACACACATTTATACCCTCTATAACGGCATTCGGGTCGTTTATCGGCACACTTTGTCGCAAATTGCGTACACTGGCGTGATGGTTGGAGCCGGTACACGCGACGAAGAACAACACGAAAGCGGTATGGCCCATTTCATCGAGCATGCGGTCTTCAAAGGCACGCACAAACGCACTGCCCGACAACTCATCGATCGCATCGAAAACGTCGGAGGCGAACTCAATGCCTACACGACCAAAGAGGAAACGGCCTACTACGCTGCCACCCTGCCTGCATACGTGGGACGAACCATGGAACTGCTGTCCGACATGCTCTTCCATCCCTCCTTTCCCCAAGCCGAACTCGACAAAGAGCGCCAGGTCATCTATGACGAGATAGAAAGTTACAACGACTCGCCCTCCGAACTCATCTATGACGACTTCGAGAGCCTGCTCTTCGATGGATGTCCCCTCGCGCACCCCGTGTTGGGAACCCGCAAGACGCTACGATACTTTACTGCCGGCAAAGCCCGCCGATTCATGGCCGAGACCTACACCCCCGACCGAATGGTAGTCTTCGTACTCGCCGACCTGCCCGAAGAAAAAGTCATACGCTATGCCGAACGCTATTTCAGCTCTTCACCTTATATAAACACGGGCACAAGCGCGCGTACGCGCGAGAAAACCACACCTTACCTGCCCGCCCAAGCCGACTTCCACCGCCATACCCACCAAACCCACGTCATGCTGGGCGGAAGGGCCTACCCCATCGGACATCCGCGCCAATACGC
>ONXE01000135.1 GCA_900321775.1 uncultured Bacteroidales bacterium | reverse complement strand
AGATTGCTGGTAATCAACAAGATTTACTATAAAGGCCGAAGGCCGAAAGCCGGATTTGGATTGGTTGTTTCGCTTCTCCGTGAGCAGAGCGAGGCGTGGCAAGAAATAAGCAAGAGAGTCCCAAGGGAGTCTCATAAAGTAGTACAGACTTTTGCGGAAATGAAGAAGCGAAAGAGAGGAGATAAGTAAGGAAGAAGGAAGAGGGATGAGGGAAGAAGTAAGAGGTAAGAGGTCGGATGGCATCCGGCGCAACCACCAAGAAGGAGTCGGATAGTAGCCGGAGGGAAGGAAGGGCGAAAGAAAAGCGGCGGAGCTGTGTGGCTTCGCCGCTTGGTATGTCAGGGACGGGGATATTTGGTTTGATTCAGTGTATCATTTGTCCTGTCCCTGTGATACATGATTCATTGCATCGTATTCGTGCACTAAAGTAGTTTTCGCAAATCGTCAGCAGATGGCAGGATATTGCGATATTGTTCCGGCAGTTCAGAACTGCTACGGTAGGTAGCAACGCCCATCGGTTTGGTCATGTCGCGGAATGTGAACTCGACTTTCTTCTCGTTCATATCTCGGCAGAGGATTATTCCTATACTCGGATTCTCGTCCGGCAGTTTGACGTATTCATCCAAAGCAGAGAGATAGTAGTTCAGTTTGCCAGCGAACTCCGGTTGGAACTTGCCGCTCTTCAACTCTATCGCAACCAGCGAACGCAGGCGGCGATTGAAGAAGAGCAAGTCAATAAAAGACTCTTCCCCGTCCACGATAAGACGATATTGATTGCCCATGAACGTGAAGTCCGTACCAATGGCCATGATGAAATTCTTGATGTTTTTGACAATCTGATCTTCTACATCCAGTTCATCCACATAATCCGGGTCGGGGATATGCAAGAAATCCAAGACAAGTTCTTGCTTGAAAGTGCGCATGGCTTTCTCGCGCAGTTTTTCATCGTCAATGGTGGCAAGGAAGTTGTTGGTGACAGCCGATGAATGGTACAAGTCGCTTTTGAGTTGAGAAATCAAGTGCTCTTTTGTCCAAAATTCCGTGGCACACTTATGGATATAGAACAAACGTTCATCCAACGTGGGAGCCTTGATTAGTACCTCGTAGTGGTGACTGAAAGGGGTTGATAGAAAGTCCTGTTGTTCTTCTTCTGTAAATTCGTCCGCCACCAGCGGACGAACTGTAATCTGCTGGCTTTCAAATGGAATAACCTCAACATTGAAATCGTCCGCTAACGGTGGACGTATTTCTATGATAGGGCTCCACTCTTCGTAGAACTTCCGCATTCGCTTCATGTTCGTATCTGAAAATCCTTGCAAACCCGGCATCTCTTGTTCCAGTTGGTCAGATATGATTTTCAGCGCATTGGTGCCGTATTTTGCCTGACGGCTGAAGGTGGAGATATAGCGTCCTACCGCATAGTAAAGGCTAAGCACTTCTGCATTGACTTTCTTTGCGGCTCGATAGCGGCTTTGAATAATAGCTCCTTTGATGGCTTTTACCGCCAGAATATACTCCGAAGCGAGAACTTGTTGCATATCGTATTCTTTATGGTGGACAATTTACTGTGTTTCACAAAACGCCTGCAAAGTTACTGCTTTTTTTTGAATTGACCAAGAAAAAATGTAAAAAAATGAAATGGCCTAAATCGCTGATAATCAATAAAAGTTTCTTTTTCAATGTAAATATTTTACTTTTGGCAAGTAAAAATATCACTCTCCAAGGGCTAATTTGAGCATCGAATCGCGCATTTTTCGACCCGAAAGACCAAGTCTTGTAGCAATACTACTTTTCACCGTTAAGAGGTGAAGCGTTTGCCCCTGCGGATTATCTTTCGTCTTGCGCAGGCAGGTTAAAACATGTTCCGGGACGAGTTTATTCTACCACAATGGTTGGATTGAGTTGTTGGAGAGCCCTTATGAAATCGTCCGTATTGGCAATTGAGAGTTTGTATTGTTTGCCACCATTGGTAATAAGCCGTACATTGTTCAGAACACACTTCCGATTGGAGATTTGTACCCTTTTGACCTCCAGTACATTTGTATTGAGGGGAAGAAGGTGTGCTAAACTGCGTACCCGCAGTTGGGCTGTGGCTGTGTCAATGCGGGTCGATGAAAGCGAGTCAAGGACCTCAAGAATAACCATTGCCACCGCAAATGCACAAACCGAACGGATAAAGGACTCGGTGTTTTCAAAGAAAAATAAGTAGTACAATCCGGCATAAAGACCAACAATCAGCACAAACAGAACGAGTTGGTTCAGCCATAAGGGGGTAATCCAACCCCTTTTCCTAAAAATTAACGCAGTGTTCATTCTATATTATATTGTTTACTAATATATGATACCTTCAAATTTTGTGCCATAGCACTTAATAAAGAGGTCCTTATCAGCTTTGTATTGAGAAAGAAGTCTATCATAAAATTTTGTTTTTCATTCAACTCAGCATAATCGAATGCAACATTATTAAGAGAATAATAATAATGAATAGAATCATTGTTGGCGAGGAAATGTCTGGCACTAAAAAAATCCATCTGGCAAGAAAGAGGATACTCTTGTGCACGACGACACATGCTAGCAATATTAGCATATGCTCGGGCAATGATTTCGTGGTCTTTGGTGCAGGAGTGGACAACGCGGAGGAAAGCGAGCATGGCCTCGGGGTGGTTGCCGGCTTCGCGGAGGAGGCGACCATAATAATAATTCGCGTGCGCGTAGGCGGTGGGATAGATCAGGCGGAGAGGCTCGAGGGCGGAGACGGCTGAGGCAATGGTGGCGCTATCGGATTTGGAAGGAGAAAGATGAAAAGTGAAAGGTGAGAGTGATTGGCCCGCGGAGCGGAGGGAGTCGGCCTCAGCTACAATCTGCTGTGCCTCACGGATAGATTGAACACGAGAGCAGGAGCTGAGGCAGAGCAACAGCACCGCGCCCGCGAGAATCAGCGGACGGAAGGAATGGGGTGATATGTGGCTGAGGCGGGGCATATCTGCAGCTGTTTTGGCTGCAAGGGATTGCATTTTTAGACGTGATTCTCTTTCGCGTGAGGATAATCAATCGTGTAGTGCAGGCCGCGGCTCTCTTTACGTTCGAGGGCCTGACGGGTGATGAGGTAACCCACGTTAATCATGTTGCGCAGCTCGCAGATGTCACGGGTAGGACGGACGCGTTTGAAGAGATCTTCGGTCTCTTCGTAGAGCAGGTCCAGACGTTCCCAGGCTCGGCGCAGGCGCAGGTCAGAACGCACGATACCCACATACGTGGACATGATCTGACCAACCTCCTTGACATCTTGTGCAATCAGCACTTTCTCTTCAACAGACATCGTACCCTCGTCGTTCCAAGCCGGCACTTTGGTGTTGAAATCATAATTGTCCACCACCTGCAGCGAGTGTTTGGCCGCAGCGTCGGCATAGACAACAGCCTCGATGAGTGAGTTGCTGGCCAGACGGTTACCTCCATGCAGGCCTGTGCAGGAGCACTCGCCCACTGCGTACAAGCGACCTATGCTGGACTGCGCATCAAGGTTGACCTTAATACCACCGCACATGTAATGCGCGCACGGAGCCACGGGTATGAACTGCTTGGTGATATCGATGCCGATGGAGAGGCATTTCTTGTAGATATTGGGGAAATGGTGCTTGGTTTCCTCTGCATCTTTGTGGGTGACGTCCAGACAAACATGGTCGAGGCCGTGGACCTTCATCTCGTTGTCGATGGCGCGTGCCACGATATCACGCGGAGCAAGGCTGAGTCGCGGGTCGTATTTCTGCATAAACTCCTCGCCATTAGGCAAGCGCAGTATGCCTCCGTAACCACGCATAGCCTCGGTGATAAGGTAAGCGGGATGGGTCTCGGCGGGGTTGTAGAGGGCTGTAGGGTGGAACTGCACAAACTCCATGCCTTCCACTTTGCCCTTGGCGCGATAGACCATCGCTATTCCGTCGCCGGTGGCTATATTGGGGTTGGTGGTTGTGGCATAGACAGAACCCGTGCCGCCGGTAGCCATGAGGGTGATACGGCTGAGGTAGGTGTCCACTTTGCCCGTCTTGGGATTGAGGATATACGCGCCGTAGCACTCGATGTCCGGAGTACGACGGGTGACACGCACGCCCAAGTGGTGCTGGGTAATGATTTCCACGGCAAAATGGTTCTCCAGCACGTCGATGTCCGGGTGCTGACGTACGGCTTCCATAAGGCCGCGCTGGATCTCAAAGCCCGTGTCGTCGGCATGATGCAGGATACGGAACTCGGAGTGTCCACCCTCGCGGTGAAGATCGAAGGAGCCGTCAGCCTGCTTGTCGAAGTTGACACCCCAACGCACCAGTTCGGCAATCTGCTCGGGAGCACGAGTGACCACCTGACGCACCGCATCGGGGTCGCTTATCCAGTCTCCGGCCACCATGGTGTCGTGGATATGTTTGTCGAAATCATCCACGGCAAGGTTGGTTACCGAGGCAATACCGCCCTGCGCTTTGGCCGTATTGGCTTCGTCAAGCGTGGTCTTGCAGCAGAGCGCAATCTTGTACTTATGTTCACGCGCCACTTTCAGCGCAAAACTCATACCGGCTACACCTCCGCCGATGATGAGGAAATCGTACTTTTTGGTCATATGTCTTCAGAATATTTTTCGATGTTGGTTTCTATTGGCAACTCGTCGCCGTAGTCGCGGAAACGATTAAGTTGGTAGTTGAGCATGAGGATTGCCACCACGGCCGAGATGGTGTCGCTGACGGGAATGGCGGCCCACACGCCTGTGATGCCCCAAATCTCCGGAAGTAAGAGAATAAGCGGCACAAGGAACAGCACTTGTCGGGTCAGGCTGAGGAAAATGGCTTTCTTGGCCATGCCGATAGAGGTAAAGAAATTGCCTATCACCATCTGGAATCCCACGAGGAAGAAGGCGCAGTTGGCTATTCGTAGGGCATGGGTGGAGATGATGATCAGGTCCACGTCGTTGGTGAAGACCCGCGCCATCAGTTCCGGACAAATCTCCGAGAGGAGGAACACCATCGTCGTGACAGCGGACGCGCAGATAGCCGTCAGTTGGAACGCCCGAATGACCCGCGGATACTGTCGGGCGCCGTAGTTGTATCCGACTATCGGTTGCATGCCCTGGTTGAGGCCCATCACTATCATGGCAAAGACAAACGTGAAACGGTTGATAACACCGTACGCCGCAATGGCCATATCGCCTCCGTAGTCCTTGAGTTGGTTGTTGACAATGACCACTACAAGGCAGTGCGCAAGGTTAGAAAGTCCGATGGAAACGACGTTTTTGGTAATATCCGGATCCAGTACCCACACCCCTCGATGGAAGTGGATGACCTCGTCTTTGCGGAAGAAAATTGCCAGTTCCCACACCACTGCCACGCACTGCGAGATGATGGTGGCAATCGCTGCTCCCCGCACGCCCATGTCCAATACAACGATGAAAATGGGGTCGAGGACGATGTTGATGGTCACTGCAGTGATAGTGGCCATCATCGCCTCTTTGGGGTGTCCCGAGGCGCGGAGGACGTTGTTCAGACCGCCAAGCAGGATAATCAACATGTAGTCGTATGCCATCTGAAGCGTAGCGTCGGAGGCTCCGAAGGCGTAGAGGATAGGCTCCAGAAAGATGATTCCCACCACCGCCACAATAAGAGAGAGGATGACATTGAGCAGGATGACATTGCCCAATGTTTTCTCGGCAGATGCCAGGTCTTTCTCACCCAGTTTGATTGCCACCACCGTGCCAGCGCCGACGCCTACGAGACTGCCAAAAGCAGCGCAGACATCCATGAAAGGTTTGGCTACCGTGAGCGCTCCCAGAGCAAGCGGTCCCACGAATTGACCGATGAAGATAGAATCGACGATATTATACAGCGACGAGGCGGTCATCGCTATAATCGCAGGCATCGCATACTTGAGAAGCAGGCGGCCTATACCTTCGGTTCCAAGTTCAGTCGGTTGAGACATTAATAAATTGACGATTCTTTCCTGCGCTGCGCTTCGGACGATCGCTGGCGCGTGGGACGATTTACTATTTACTATTTATTGAGTTATGTCGTCATAAGGAGCGGGCGATGGAGAAGTAGAAGTCGGCGGCGGGATGGCCCTGCTGGAGGGCGATAGGAGTGCCGTTGTCTCCACCTTCGCGGATGGACTGCACCAGCGGAATCTGCCCGAGCAGAGGCACTTGCATCTCTTCGGCGAGTTCTTTGCCTCCGTCTTTGCCGAAGATGTAATACCGGTTGTTCGGCAGTTCGGCGGGTGTAAACCAAGCCATGTTCTCGATGATTCCCAAGACGGGCACGCCTATTTTCTCGTTGCGGAACATGTCCACGCCTTTGCGCGCATCGGCCAAAGCCACCGGCTGCGGGGTAGTCACGATGACTGCGCCCGTGAGCTTCAGTTGCTGCACTATAGTCAAATGGATATCCGACGTTCCGGGCGGAAGGTCGATAAGGAAATAGTCCAGTTCGCCCCAGTTGGCGTCTTCTATCAGTTGCTTGATGGCATTGGAGGCCATGCCGCCTCGCCAGACGATAGCCTGCTCTTCGCTGACGAAGAAACCGATGCTGAGCATCTTCACGCCATACGCCTCTACAGGTTCGATGAGGTCGCGTCCGCCAATGGTAGTAGCCACCGGGCGGTAGTCCTCGCAGTGGAACATCTTGGGCTGAGACGGTCCGTGTAT
>ONXE01000128.1 GCA_900321775.1 uncultured Bacteroidales bacterium | reverse complement strand
GAGCCCATGGCTGCGGCTATCGGTATGGGCATCGATGTCGAGTCGCCGGAAGGATGCATGGTGGTGGACATCGGTGGCGGTACGACTGAGATTGCCGTAATCTCCCTCGGTGGTATTGTGTCCAACAAGTCCATCAAAGTGGCCGGTGATGACCTCAATGCCGATATCATCGAGTTCATGGGACGCATGCACAACCTCCGCATCGATGAACCTACAGCCGAACGCATCAAGATGCAGGTCGGCTCTGCGTTGCCCGAACTGGACAATCCCCCCGAGGACTTCGTTGTGGTCGGCCCGAACAAAGTGACCGCACTCCCCATGACCGTGCCCGTAAGTTATCAGGAAATAGCGCATTGCCTTGAGAAATCCATCTCTAAAATAGAGAACGCCGTTCTTCAGGCCCTCGAGCAGACCCCGCCTGAGTTGTATGCTGACATCGTACGCCGAGGCATCTTCCTCGCCGGTGGTGGCGCGCTCCTGCACGGATTGGCTAAACGTCTCACCGACAAAATTACCATCCAGTTCCACGTGGCAGAAGATCCGCTCCACTGCGTCGCCCGTGGTACCGGAGTTGCGCTCAAGAACGTGAACAACTTCAACTTCCTGATTAGATAAGCGGTTGAGCCGCAGTTAATGATTGTGTGTTTACGACTGCGTGTTGGTGAGCGGCATGCCGCTGTTAATGACTACGTGTTTACAACTGCGTGTTAATAATCGCTGCGCGATGTTAATGTGCTACGCTGTTAACACAAAGTCACCAACAGCCCAAAGGGCTAACCAACACGCACGCGAAGCGATCGTCCGAAGCGCAGCGTAGGAAAGAAGTTAATAACACGAAGTGACCAACAGCCCGTAGGGCTAAATAACACGAAGTTAATTCATGCGCAACCTTTGGCAGTTCATCCTTAAGTACAGCAACCTCCTCTTATTCCTTCTTTTAGAGGCGGTTGCGCTGTTCTTTGTGTTCAGCCGAAACGGATTGCCGCATAGCGCGTGGCGCTCATCTGCCAACTATGTTGTCGGTTCGTTCTATCAGACCTGGAGCAACGTGTCCGACTATTTCTTCCTTCGCAGCGAGAACGAACGTCTCGTCGCGGAAAATGTGGAGTTGCAGAACTATATCACCCGCCTCGAAAACCAACTCGAGGGGCTGTTCGAGTCTCAACTGCCTGACACGGTCCCCGCTTATGTTTATGCGGAGAAAGACCTCCGTTATATCCCTGCCAAAGTAATCAATTTCTCCACTTCGTCGCAGCGCAACTACCTAACCCTCAACAAGGGCGCACGCGATGGTGTTGAAGAGAATATGGGTGTCGTAGATCAGGATGGCGTGGTGGGTATAGTACGTGCTGTAAGCGACAGATTCTCAGTGGTAATACCCGTTATCAACAACGCCTTCTCGGTCAGTTGCCGCTTCCTTAGTAACGACAAACTCGGACCGCTCCATTGGGACGGAATAGATTACCGCTATGCACAACTCGAGGACATCGCACGACATGTAGAGGTTCACGAGGGTGACACGCTGGTCACCAGCGGACTCTCCGACGCTTTCCCCGAAGGCGTACGTGTGGGGGTTGTGGAAAAAGCCGAATTGGGCGAGAGCGATGCCTACTACCATATCAAGGTGCGTCTCGCTGCTGACTTCCATCGCTTGGGCTACGTGCAGATTATCCAAAACAGGGCACTCATCGAACAGCGCCAGTTGGAGGAGTGGGGAAACAAATAAACGGAACAGTGAAACTTTTGTTAGAGAACATAGGACGTCTGATAGTGCTGTTGCTGTTGCAACTTCTGCTCATCAATAACCTCCATTTCATGGGGGTGTGCAGCCCGTGTCTATATATCCTCTTCCTCATCGCGCTACCGGCCGAATTGCCTAACTGGGCCGAACTGTTTATCGGTGCCTTCGTGGGCATGATTATGGATATGGCTTGCAGCACACCCGGTGTACATATGGCCGCTTGTGTGGCGCTCAGTTACAACCGGCCACGACTGCTGCACAAAATCATTCCAGACGACGACCGACTCATCGGAACCCTCTCTACGCGTATCATAGACATGCCCTCTTTTATCCGCATCGTCTTGACTCTCACGCTGTTACATCATACTATTCTGTTCCTCCTGCTGAACTTCACTTTCCACGCGTTTTGGCTGACTGTCATCCAGATACTTGTCAGTTCGCTCGTGACGATTCTGCTCATCGTGGGGCGTGAGTTCCTCCGCAAATAAGGCCTGAACGAATGATTAATGACCAGAACTACAACCGTCGTTATGTCATCAGCGCCATTGCCATCGGCATTGTTGCGCTGTTCATCGTGCGCCTTTTCTTCCTGCAGGTACTTGACGACACGGCACGCGACAAAGCGGACAATATGTCTCTCCTGCGCCAGACCGTCTATGCGCCGCGAGGACTTATCTACGACCGAAACGGTGAGTTGTTGGTCTATAATCAGCCTATCTATGAGATTACCATGGTCTATCGCGAGATGGGCCAGAATTTTGACACGGCTTCTTTTTGTTATGCCCTGCGTATCCGTCGCGACTATTTCGAGCAGCGCACCCGCGAAGTGGCGGATCGTAGCAAGAACCCGGGTTTCTCTCGCGACGTGCCGCAGATCTTCATGACCCAACTGGCGGCAGAAGATATAGCGCCGCTTCAGGAGTCCTTGGACAAGTTTCCCGGCATTGGTATCCGCAAACGTACCCTCCGCGACTATCCTTACGCGTGCGGCGCGCAGGTTCTGGGTAGCATCGGAGAGGTCAACAAACGCGATATAGAGCGCGACGACTACTACCAGTCCGGCGACTACAGCGGGCGCGAAGGAATAGAACGCACCTACGAAACAGTTCTCCGTGGAGAGAAAGGTGTCGAGGTGCTCTTGCGTGACAACAAAGGTCGAGTGCGCGGACCCTATCGCAACGGTGAGTTGGACCGTGCGCCTGTGGCTGGCGAAGATCTGATGATAACGCTTGATATCCACCTCCAAATGCTCGCCGAAGAACTGCTTGAGGGTAAGATAGGATCGGTCGTAGCTATTGAACCTGCCACGGGTGAGATACTTGTCATGGCCAGCAATCCTACCTGGGATCCGAAAATACTCGTCGGACGACAGCGTTCGGCTAACTACATGCAACTGCTCACCGACAAGACCAAACCTCTCATGAACCGTGCCACACAGGCGCAGTACTCTCCCGGCAGTACATTCAAGACCCTCCAGGCGCTTATCTGCCAGCAGGAGGGCGCTATCACCCCGAACAAGCCCTATCCCTGTTCCGGACCCGGTTCTACGCCCATCAAATGTACCCACCATCACGGATCACCGGTCACTCTGATTGGAGCCATAGAGCAGAGCTGCAACCCCTATTTCTGGTGCGCTTTCCGTGACATGCTCGAGAAAGATGGCTACGGCAAGAACAACGAGCATTTCCGTGCGCGTTACAAACTTTGGTGCGAGGACGCCAAGAGTTTTGGTCTGGGAAGCCGTTTCGAGGATAGCGACATCAGCGAGCAGTCTGCCGGAAAGATTCCTTCCATCGAACTCTATGACCGCTACTATGGCAAGACCGGATGGCGTGCACTCACGATTCGCTCCAATGCCATCGGGCAAGGCGAGGTGCTCGTCACCCCTCTGCAACTGGCTAACCTGGCCGCCACCATCGCCAACGAGGGCTATTATATCACGCCTCACTTGCTCAAGAACGACTCCATGCTCACTCACATACACCACACTGCTGTGGAAAAGCGGTATTTCCAGACGGTTAAGCAAGGTATGAGGCGTGTGATGACCAACGGAACAGGCCGCCATCATGCTCTGCCCGACAGCATCGCTTCTGCCGGCAAAACCGGAACAGTGCAGAACAAGGGAGGGCGCGATCATGCCATCTTCATCGGGTATGCTCCTGCCGACGACCCCAAGATAGCCGTGGCTGTTGTGGTCGAGAATGCGGGCTTCGGCGCCACTTGGGCCGCACCTATCGCCACCCTCATCGAGGAACAGTACCTCATCGGCGAAATCAAACGCAAGGACAAAAAACAATATATAGCATCAACAGTTCTCAATAGCAATGCCAAGAAGTGGGTCACACATTAGGAACGTCGATTGGTTGACCATAGGGCTATTTCTGGCCTTGGCAATCTTCGGTTGGCTGAACGTGTACGAAGCCAGTTACACGTTCGACCAAACCTCTATCTTCGATTTCTCCTACCGTTCCGGCAAACAGATAGTTTGGCTGGCAACGGCACTCCTCATGGGTGGCATAATCATGCTCCTCGACTCACGTATCTTCGATGTGGGCGCCTATGTGCTCTATGGCATCATCTTGCTTATACTCATCGCTACGCCTTTCCTCGCGCGGGACATCAAGGGATCCATGTCCTGGATTTCGCTCGGCCCCGTTAGCCTGCAGCCAGCCGAGTTCGCCAAATGTATCACTGCCCTCGCTCTGGCTAAATATATGAGCCGTTACGAGTATCGCTTGCGCACCTGGCGCGACATGGTAGTGCCCCTCATTATCCTCGGTTTGCCCATGCTCATCATCATGGTCTGGCAGAAGGAGACAGGCTCTGCGCTTGTGCTCGCCTCCTTCGTCCTGATGTTCTACCGGCAGGGCATGAGCGGCCTGGTTCTTGTCATCGGAGTTGCTGCGGTAGCACTATTCATCACGGTCATCAAGTTCGGCCTCCTGCCCGCACTGATTATCATTGTTGTGTTCACGCTGCTCTATCTCGGCCGCGCGTTGTACTTCAAGTTCAAACCCTTCTCGCGCGTCAAGCCCAAAATATTGCTGCCTGTCCTCCTTTCTATTGCAGCCATCGGCTTCTCGCTCGCTTGCAACACGGTGTTCGAACACCTCCCGGATCACCAGCGTAGTCGTATCGAGGTGTTGCTTGGCATGAAGGACGACCCCCAGGGCGCCGGCTACAACGTCAAACAGTCGCTTATTGCCATCGGCTCCGGCGGACTTACCGGCAAGGGCTTCCTCAAAGGCACGCAGACCAAGATGCATTTTGTGCCCGAACAAGCCACCGACTTCATCTTCTGCACCGTGGGCGAAGAGTGGGGATTCATCGGCTCGTCGCTGCTCCTCATCGTCTATCTGGCCTTTATTCTCCGCCTGATTACCCTCGCCGAACGACAACGCGAACATTTCGCACAGATATATGCCTACTGCGTCGTCAGTATCTTCATCTTCCACCTTGCTGTCAACATCGGCATGGTTCTCGGACTCTTCCCTGTCATCGGCATCCCGCTGCCGTTCATCAGTTACGGCGGCTCATCCATCTGGGGCTTTACCCTTCTTCTGTTTATCCTTCTACGCCTCGATGCTTCCCGTGTGAACAAAATGTAAATTATGAAAGGTATAGTCAGTTTTATTAGTAAACCGGGTTTCTTCCGTGAGGTGTTTAGCAATTACGCCTCTGAGTGGTTGTTCTTTCTTTTCCTCACCCTCTGTGTGGCGGTCAGTCATCTGCTCTCTTTCAGTATGTCTGTTCAGGAGTACGAGAGCGTCTTCACTCCCACCCTTAACAGTGGCATGTGTGTGTATTGTTTCATCGCTTCTCTGTACACGTTCTACCACTCTATGGGCATGCGTGTCCGTCGCACATGGGCATGGATACTGATGCTCGTCTGTCTCGGCGAAGTG
>ONXE01000125.1 GCA_900321775.1 uncultured Bacteroidales bacterium | reverse complement strand
CGGCGAGTCGCCGGCGATGACAGACCTGCGGATGACGGAATGAAGACATTGGTGGTGCTGACAGGCCCTACGGGCGTAGGTAAGACGGAGTTGAGCCTGAGCGTGGCAGAGCGTCTTGGGTCGCCTATCGTGAACGCTGACTCGCGTCAGATTTACCGCGAGTTGCCCATAGGAACGGCGGCCCCGACCACCGCTGAGCAAGCCCGCGTCCCGCACTTGTTCGTTGGCACGCACACCCTGACCGACCGCTATAATGCAGGCGAATTCGAGCGTGAGGCGTTGGCGGCCCTGGAGGAACTGTTCCGGACACGTGACCACGTGCTGATGGTAGGCGGAGCGATGCTGTACATTGATGCCGTGTGCAAGGGGCTGGACGAGATGCCGCATGTGTCCGCCGAACTGCGTAAACAGGTTCAACAACAATATGCAGCGAACGGGTTGGAATGGCTGCAAGCTCAGGTAAAAGAGGCCGACCCGCAGTATTTCGGCGAAGCGGACATACAGAATCCACAGCGACTACTGCACGCCTTAGAGATTTGTCTGGCCGGCGGAAGGCCCTACTCGTCGTTTCGCCTCGGTAGCAGAAAAGAGAGGCCTTTTCGGGTCGTAAAAATCGGTTTGACCCGACCTCGTGAAGAGTTGTATACCCGCATCAATGCCCGTGTGGACAGTATGTTGGCACAGGGTTTGCTGGAGGAAGTACGAGCTGTAGAGTCACTCCGACATCTGAACGCCTTGAATACGGTGGGATACAAGGAGATGTTCCGTTATTTAGACGGCGAATGGACCCTGGAGGCGGCCGCTGACATGGTGAGGCAGAACTCGCGCCACTATGCCAAACGACAACTGACGTGGTTCAACGCTGACCCCGAAATGCGCTGGGTAAACCTCACGGACACACCGGAGGATTTGACAAACGTAATGCAAATAATACAAGATAATGAAGGTTAAGACACATATTTTTCTAACCGCGTTGTGCCTGCTACTGGCGGCCTGCGCGGAGAAAGAAGTCAGTTTCACATATTCACCCCAAGAGCCACGGGCGGGTGAGAGTATTCGTTTCAGCAACACCACCTCGGAAGGCGAGACTTGGGAGTGGAACTTCGGTGATGGCACCACGGCTTCATCGAAGAACCCGAGCAAAGTGTACAAACGCCCGGGCACCTACACCGTAGTGCTTGTCGTAGACAAGAAACAAAGCCGCCGCGCATCTGCGACCATCACGGTAGTGGACACCATTCCGCAGATAACGCTGGCCGACGATTCTCTGGTATTCTTCATGCACCCCGTAAAGTTGCGCATGAATGCCTACAACCCGTACAATTACACAAAGAGTTATCAATGGCAGTTGAACGAGAACGTAGAGTTGGTAGGCGGGTCCTTAACAAGCGAATATATCACCGTGCTGTTCAACAAACAACATAGTTGCGAGCAAAGCGTTTCGTGCAAAGTGACTATCGGCGATGCGTCTTACACCTGCGAGAAGTCGTTCTTTGTTCACGACACGGTAGCGCCGCAAATCATCATGAGCCGCAAAGACAATGTTCTCATGCTCCAACGCACCTTCATCAACGGCATAGAAGAACCGCGCATCGTCCAACTCGGTTGGAGTGCTAATCCGGAGACCAGCACCATCTATTCCATGGCGGTAGATGGTAACAGCCTGTTCCTCTTCAGTGCCGACCCGACGCAAGACGCAGCCCTCAGGGTGTACGAACTGGCAAGCGGCAACATCGGCAAGGTCGTGTATAACGCCATGACTGGTGAAGGACAGGGTTTCTACAACGGTATTTTCCACAACGGGATGCTCTACTGGACAGACGCGACGGGCGGTATGATGTACCACGTGCCCAGCAACGTGCGCGACCGTGCTTTTACGGCCGGGACAAGTTCTGCGCAGTACTGGGGCGATATCTGTCATGTGGGATACCCGCTCACGCCGGGTAGTGTCGTTAGCGGTCTGGCGGCTTACAACGACTATTTCCTTATGGGTTATGGTCAGGGCATCTACCGTTTTACAGCGGCCAATCGCGGCGCTACCACGCCTCCTGAAGCCGGTGCGATCCTGACCGACATCACTGTCGAGCATTTTGCCCTTGATCCTATCGCCAAGAAAGTGTATTACCTTACATCCGGAGGGTTGTACATCTGCAATTTCAATGGCGACAACAGACGTCTGGTCAGCTCTTCTGCCAATGGGCATGCGCTGTGTGTGGACAACACCACCGGACGTATCTATTGGACGCAGGACAACGGCGTCTTCTGCCTGCCGCTTATCCAAAGCGCCAATAACGCCACCACGGACATACCGACGCAATTCAACACTCACAGTGACGTAGAGGCCATTGTTTCGGACCCAACGCAGCGCCACGGAAAATTATAACAACCACATACCATGTACATTTTTGAAACCTCTTGGGAAGTGTGCAACCGCGTTGGCGGCATCTATGCCGTGCTCTCCACCCGCGCCGCTTCCATGCAACGAATAGCCAAAGACAAAGTTTTTTTCTTTGGCCCCGACATCGAGCGTATGTTCGGCGGGACGCCTTCGCCGTATTTTACAGAAACCAAATCGCTTCTTCCTACTTGGCAGAAACAAGCCGAGAAAGCCGGTCTGCACCTGCGTATCGGGCGTTGGGAAGTACCGGGCAGACCTATTGCTATCCTGCTCGACTCGCGCGAAATGATGGCACAAAAAGACGAGATCTACGCCCACGCTTGGGAGAAATACGAGGTCAAGTCGCACGCAGCCTACGGCGATTATGACGAGTCATCGATGTTCGGCCACTATGCCGGCATGGCCATGGAGAGTCTGTATCGGTATTTGGTTAAAGGTCAAAAGTCAAAGGTCAAAGGTCAAGAGGAGCCGTTTGTGGCTCATTTCAACGAATGGCAGACCGCATTTGGCCTTTTCTACCTGAAAGAGCATTGCCCCGAAGTGGGTACGTTGTTCACGACGCACGCCACAGGAATAGGGCGCTCCATTGCCGGCAACAACAAGCCGCTGTACGACTATTTCGAGGGGTACAACGGCAACCAGATGGCGGAAGAACTGAACATGGTGTCCAAGCATTCAGCCGAACGCCAGGCGGCCCATTTTGCCGATTGCTTCACCACTGTCAGCAACATCACCGCCAAGGAGTGCAAACAACTGTTGGACAGACCTGTGGACATCGTAACTCCCAATGGTTTTGAGCCGGATTTTGTGCCCAAGGGCGCAGCCTTTACTGCGGCGCGTGAACGTGCCCGTCACAAACTGCGTGAAGTGGCCGAGCAGGTTATGGCTTACCAGCTGCCAGCAGATTGTATGTTTGTCTGCACATCCGGCCGCTACGAATGGCGCAACAAAGGCATTGATGCCACGCTATACAGCCTGCGGGCACTTCGTGACAAACTGGATTGCATTCGCTCCGGCAAGACGATTGTGGCGTATATTCTGGTGCCTGCATGGCAAAACGGCGCGAAAGAAGAATTGGGCCGAGACGACTACTGGACCACACACCGGCTGGTCAATCCAAGCGAAGATCCTATCATCCGCACCTTACATGAGTTGGGCCTTTACAACCGTCCGCAATCGCGTGTGAAAGTCATCTTTGTGCCCTCGTATCTGAATGGCAACGACGGTATCTTCAACATGCCGTACTATGATTTGCTCATCGGAATGGACGCAACCATCTTTCCTTCGTACTACGAGCCATGGGGTTATACGCCGCTGGAGTCGAACGCGTTCCATGTGCCTACCATCACCACCGACAAAGCCGGCTACGGCATGTGGATCAAGGATCTGGGCGGTACGTGCAGTATCGAAGCGGGTGCGCAGGTCATCCACCGCACGGACAGCAACTGGGGCGAACTGATTGCCTCCACTGCAGACGCATTGTTCCGTTTTTCGCAGATGACACCCGAAGCGGTGGAAACAGCACGCAAAAGCGCGGCTGAAATTGCCGAACAAGCCGAGTGGAAACATTTCTTCACTTACTACGAGCAGGCGTACGACATCGCCATCAAGCACAATAAAGAGAACCGAAAAAAACAAACACTATGAGCACATTGGGCCCGAAAGAGTATAACCTCGACAACATCACACGCGGAGTAATCACTATCCTTGTCATCGCAGGTCTGTATCTGCTGACGCGTCGTCTAAGCTCGGTGTTGCTACCTTTCCTCATCAGTTGGATCATCGCCTATCTGATGAACCCGCTGGTCAGTTTTCTGCAGTACAAATGCCACCTGAAAAACCGCGGCCTGAGCATTGCAGCTGCTATCGTGGTAGTGATAGGCATCATCGCGGCGATTATCTCGATTATTGTACCTATGATCTCGCGAGAAATGGCGGTATTGTCAGATTATATTTCGTTCTACATCGAGTCCGTGGACACGCAGAAAGTGCTGGCTTTCTTGCCTGCCGATTGGCAACAGGAGTATCTGGAGGTGTTAGCTAACATGGACGTTACCAAATTAATGCAGGACGAGAAATTCATCGCGCTGATGCAGAAAATGGCGCCTAAACTATGGGAGTTTCTCTCCGGTTCCATCAGCGTTGTAATGGGTCTGGCAGTAGTAGCCATCTGCGCACTGTATGTCATCTTCATCCTGCTGGATTACGAATCGTTAACCAGTTCATGGTCTTCGATGATTCCCACCAAATACCGCACTGCAGCCGAGAACCTGATGAGTGACCTGGAAAACGGAATGAACAGCTATTTTCGTGGTCAAGCCACTGTGGCGGCCATCGTGGGTGTGCTGTTTGCCATCGGCTTCGAGATTATCGGACTGCCATTGGGTATTCTGGTCGGTTTGTTCGTGGGCGTGCTGAATCTGGTTCCGTACCTGCAAACGATAGGCATCATCCCTTGTGCCATTTTGGGGGTACTGCAAGCAGCAGAAACAGGACGTTCTATTTGGCTGGTGTTCGCCTTGATAGCAGTGGTTTTTATCGTGGTACAAGCTATTCAGGACATGGTTCTCACGCCCAAGATTATGGGGGGAGTTACCGGACTTCATCCTGCTATCATCCTGTTGGCTCTATCAATCTGGGGTAGCCTGCTCGGCATAGTGGGAATGATTATCGCATTGCCGATGACCACACTGATGATCTCCTACTACAAGCGTTATATCATTGGCGAAGAGACTATTATCACCAATGAAACAGCACTGGTTAAAATACCCGAAAACGCCGATTCCAACGGAGATTTTTCCGCCGACATCAAGGTTCCTGAAGAGGGAAATAAGTAGTAGCAGACGCTTTCACGTGCCGGGCCAAACGATAGTCGTGCGTGACGCGGAAAGCATATGTCGAATCGTTGCTCAGCAACATCGCAGTCCGTCCCTCTCTGGCCATAATAACCACCTCTTTCCCTCGCCGGTACGTGCGCGTGTCTGTTTCCTGACATGCGTTTCGGTAGTCTATGCACAACCCGACAACAAACAGCACTGTCAGTGCGCCTGCTACCCACCAGCGTTTGCACCCGCGAAGCATGAAACATACGACAATGGCGATAAGGATGGCTGTTAACCAGCCGTTCAGGTAAACCTCGGCCGACGAGCCCGGAAGCTCCTGAATCCACCCAACATATTCGTTCATCACCCATGTCTCACGCTCCAGCAATTTTCCCGCCAACGGCCCTATCCACGGCACAGGCGAGAGAAAGAAAGTGGGGATGAGCAGGAATTCTACCAAAGGCAGCACGCCCAGGTTGGTCAGTACGAAGTAGTTGCTTACGCGATGGAAGAAACAAATCGTCCAAGGCAATGTACCCAACTGCGCACAGAGAGAAACAGCGACAATATCCCACACGCGTCCCAGGAATTTGTTCTTTGCGTGTATTATCATCAAAGGATAGAAACGTACTATGGCAAGAACCGCGGAATAGCTCAGCAAAAAACCGCTATGGAACAGCGCAAGAGGATTAGCAAGCAATATGAGAAATGCTGAAGCAGCAATATCGTTGTACCGGCTTCGGTTAGGGCGGATAAGACTGCCTATACTCAGCAGAATAAACATCAGCACACTGCGGGAAATGGAGGGTGACAGCCCTGTAAGCACTGCATAAAACACCAGAGCCAAACATAGTATTGTCGCCTGCAGATAGCGCCAAACCCGCTGTTCATACGAAGGTTTGCGGCGGTTACCAAACGACACCAGCCAAACCAGCATCGTTGCGATGATTCCCACATGCAAACCGCTGACGGCCAGGACGTGCATCGCACCGGAAGCAGCAAACGCCTCTCGGGTATCAGCATTCAGATGTCTTCTGTCGCCAAGGAGCAGAGCCTCCAGCACACTGCGTTCTCGCAGAGCGAAGCCGTCGAAAAGCGCTTCAATACGGTTGCGCAAACGATGCATGGCCGGCATCAGTCCGCGAAGGTCTTTATGGCCGGTATAGATGAGCCCACCCCGATTCACCACGCCACTTCCGACATACCCCTGCAGACGAAGGTACTCGCCGTAATCAAAACTGAACTCGTCCGCAGGTTTGGGACACGTGATAGTTGTACGAACCAGCAGCAGATCACCCGGCACGGGCAGGCGCAATGTGCTGTCTTTCTGCAGGTACAGCACAGCCCGTTTGTTTTCTTCCAGCCTAACTCTAACCATATAACTCTTGGCCCGCTCTACCGGCTCTTCCAGCACCTGCACGGCATAAACCTGAGGCGTGACAGAAACCTCATCCCAGTCGCTTCGCTGGATAGCACGCGTGGTATGCCAGACAGAGAAAGCAAACAGAAACACCAGCGCAGCACTCCCCCAAACCGTTTCGCGTTGACTCCTGAGGAAAAACCCCAATATCAGAAGAAGCAAAAAGACCGTGGCCGCAGCCAACAAGACCGGACAGACTGCGATAAGGTCATAATAAGAAAGCAGAATGCCCGCTACCATAGCAACGAGCATTCCTGCAAACGGATATTTCCTAAGCCATTTAAGCATTCTTCAGCGCAAGTATGGCGTCCTGTATCGAAGGCGCTTTGAAGACCGACGAACCGGCCACCAATGCATCTGCTCCCGCTTCGCGCAGCAAGCCTGCGTTTTGCGCATTCACGCCACCATCCACTTCGATAAGAGTAGGTAGCCCCCGGCGGTTGATTTCCTGCCTCAGAAAGCGCACTTTCTCTATCGATTCAGGAATGAACTTCTGCCCGCCGAAGCCTGCAAACACTGACATCACCAGCACCATATCCACTTCGGCCAAGTGGGGCAACAAGCCCTCGGCAGGGATGTCCGGATTGATAGTCAGGCACGTGCGCACGCCTTTCGCGCGTATTAAAGAGAGTATGTCGCTAACCTCGTCTGATGCCACTGCCTCCAAGTGAAATCCCACAGACCATGCTCCTGCATCGCAGAAACGCTCCACGTATTTCTCGGGATGCGTAATCATCAGATGCACGTCCAACGGTTTGCGGGCACACTTCCTGAGCGGCTCCATCACGGGAAAGCCAAACGAGATATTCGGCACAAACACACCGTCCATCACGTCCACATGAATCCAATCTGCAGCAGACGCGTTCAGCGCTTCCACCTCGTCAGCCAAATGCCCGAAATCGGCGCTTAATATGCTCGGAGCGATAATCATCAACGACGGCGTTTGGAATACTTCTGTCTGTTGTTCTTGGATACCATGTAGATACCGTAAGCAATGGCGCAGAGCACTACCAGGATGAGGAAAATCATCACACCGGTAGAGAGGTTGTCGCCCTTCACGCGGTTCCACATAGCGATAAGTGACTCGGTCTGGTCGCCTGCATCATGCATCAGCGCACATTTGTTAATCACTGAAAGGTCAGGATACTGAACAGGATTCAGGTGCGCCTCCTTGGCGATGTCACCGAAGAAATACGACGCATCCACAGTCTCAGGCCAAGCTTCCTCGTCGTTGGCCCATTCGAAGATCTCAGGAGTGGCGATAACGCTCACATAACCAATCTCTTCCATATTATGGATAGCATTCTCCGGCTTGCACATGTAGTCGATGAAGAAAGTGGCCGCTTTCGGGTTCTTGGCATAGATGGGGATTACCCAGCCGTCGAACCACACATTCGAGCCCTCTTCCGGAACGATGTATTTCAACTCGACACCCATCTCGGCAGCCTCGTCGATAGCCCATTGTGCATCTCCGGACCAGCTCAGATTGAGCCACATCTTGCCTTTGGTCATCTCCTCTTTGCCGAAGTCCACTTCCCAACCGGCGATGTTGTCCTTGGCTTCTTTCAGCAGGTTCTCCACACGCGCGATACGTTCATCGGTGATGTCTTGCATCAACTCCTCTTTGGTCACTTTGCCCGCTTTCAGTTCCTCCTGATAAGCGTACAGCACCAGCACCGAATACACGTCACGGAACGCATCTTTCATGTAGATGTGGTTCTTGAAAATCGGGTTGGTCAGCGCGCTCCAGCTCTTGAGTAACGAAGCGTCCACACCATTCTCTTCCAAGGCCTTGGGATTGTACATCCAACCTGTCGTTCCGCCCATGTAACCCACGGTATAGTCTGCGGCAATCATGCCTTCCGGAGCAATCTGCTGGAACTTTTCAGCCGCAAACGGAGCCACATTGTCGAAATAGTACACACTGTCGGGAACCAACTCTTTCTGAATCTTTTGCAGCAAGTTCAGTTTGAGCATGCGCTCGATGATGTACTCCGAGGGGCAAACCACGTCGTAGTCTTCTTTTCCTACCTCAATCTGAGTCAGCATCGACTCATTGATGTCGAAAGTCTGATAAATCACCTCTACATCCTCACCTGTCTGCGCTTTGTACCATTCGGGGAAGGTGTTCAGCACATTGTCCATGTCGATGTAGTCGGCCCAGTTGTACACTTTCAGAGTGTGTGCACGGTCAGCGGCAAATATGCCCATGGCGCAGAACAATGCAGCCACTGCCAAGGAAAAAATTCTTTTCATTTCTATCAATTTACAAATTTACAATCTCTTAACTTTTAACTTTTAACTCTTAACTTTTATCTCTAAAACTTTCATCCCACCTGTGCTCCGTTGCGAACCTCCGCAGATACGGTAGTCAGCACCAGTTTGCCATCAGCGTTCACAGCTGAGAGAATCATTCCCTGGCTCTCGATACCCATCATCTTGCGCGGCGGGAAGTTGGCGATAAACAGAATCTGCTTACCCACCAGTTCCTCGGGGTTGGGGTAACTCTGTGCAATGCCCGAGAGAATAGTTCTGCCGCCCATGCCGTCATCGATACGGAACTGCAGCAGTTTGTCGCTCTTCTTGACTTTCTCGCAACTGAGCACAGTGCCCACGCGGATGTCGCTTTTCTCGAACTCGTCAAAAGTCGTCTGTTCTTTCACATCCATCGGATGCCAGTTTTTCAGCGCTTCAGCAGCAGCCGCGGCCTCGTTCTCCTCTTTGATGCGGGCCAGACGGTCCAGTTGTGCCTGGATGACGTCGTCCTCAATCTTTTCGAACAGCAGCACACTCTCGCCCAACTGATGTCCCTCTTCCAGCAGGTCGGTGCGACCCAACTGATTCCATTCGAAGCTCTTCATGCCCAGCATGCCACGCAGTTTCTCGGCCGAGAAAGGCAGGAACGGCTCGAAGGCGATGGCCAGGTTGGCGCTAATCTGCAGCGAGAGGTTCAGGATAGTCGCAACACGATTCATTCCGTCCGCATGGTCCGTTGTCTCTGGCGACCCGCCAGATTTGGCGAGTTTCCAAGGTTCGGTCTCCGCCAGATATTTGTTGCCGATGCGGGCCAGTTCCATCGCGGCTTTCAGCGCGTCACGGAACTTGAACTCGTCCAGCAGATGCTCTACTTCGTCTTTCACGCCGGCAAACTCGCCCAGCGTAGCTTTGTCGTACTCGGTCAACTCTCCCGCTGCCGGCACTTTGCCGCCGAAATATTTCTCTGTGAGCTTCATTGCGCGGTTGACGAAATTGCCGAACACAGCCACCAACTCGTTGTTGTTGCGCGCCTGGAAATCTTTCCAGGTAAAGTCATTATCTTTCGTCTCCGGCGCATTGGCAGTCAGCACGTAGCGCAGCACATCCTGTTTGCCGGGCATATCATCCAGATACTCGTTCAACCAGATTGCCCAGTTGCGCGAGGTCGAGATCTTGTCGCCTTCCAGATTCAGGAACTCATTGCTCGGCACGTTGTCCGGCAAAATATAGTCGCCGTGCGCCTTGAGCATCGCAGGGAAGACGATGCAGTGGAAGACGATGTTGTCTTTGCCGATGAAATGAATCAGGCGCGTGCTCTCATCTTTCCACCAGGTCTCCCAACTGCCCAGCTCAGGGTGCTGGTCGCATAGTTCTTTGGTGTTGCTGATATACCCTATCGGTGCGTCGAACCACACATACAGCACCTTACCTTCTGCGCCCTCTACCGGGACGGGAATACCCCAGTTCAGGTCGCGCGTCACGGCACGGGGTTTCAGTCCGCCGTCCAGCCAACTCTTGCACTGGCCATACACATTCGGACGCCATTCTTTATGTTGCTCCAGAATCCACTCGCGCAGCCAGCCCTCATCGCGGTCCAGCGGAAGATACCAGTGCTTCGTGGCTTTCTTCGTCAGCGCATTGCCGGTCACCGCATTGTAGGGGTTGATCAGCTCGTCCGGCGACAACGTCGCACCGCAAGCCTCACACTGGTCTCCGTAAGCTCCCTGGCTATGGCAACGCGGGCACTCGCCGCGAATGTTGCGGTCCGTCAAAAACTCGCCCGCCGCTTCGTCGTAAAACTGCTCGCTGGTCTCTTCAATCAGCTTGCCCTCGTCGTACAACTTACGGAAGAAATCCGAAGCCATCTGATGATGTATCTTCGAGGTGGTGCGGCTGTAGATATCAAACGATATACCGAAGCGCTCAAACGAATCCTTAATCAGATAATGATACCTGTCCACCACGTCCTGAACGGTGACTCCTTCTTTGCGGGCACGTATGGTCACGGGAACTCCGTGCTCATCGCTACCGCCGATGAAGAGCACCGGCTCACCTTTCAAACGCAGGTAGCGCACATATATGTCTGCCGGCACATACACGCCTGCCAGGTGACCAATGTGTACGGGGCCGTTAGCATACGGCAAAGCTGCTGTAACTAATGTTCTTTGTTTGTCCATTCTTTCCCAATTTACTAATTTGGGTGCAAAGATACTGCTTTTTTTTGACATGTGCAAACATTTTTTGAAAAAAATGCATTTTT
>ONXE01000121.1 GCA_900321775.1 uncultured Bacteroidales bacterium | reverse complement strand
TCTCCTAATGGAGTGTAAGTGATGCGTATGGTCTCCTACTTTGTAGAGGGTATTGTTCTCGGAAGAGATGATACCCTCTTCATCTATTTTCTCCACTTTCACTCGGCCGGAGCAGTGGAGCACCAATTCCTGCGAGAGCAGGATTCCTACATGCGTGACACGTCCGTTCTTGTCGAAGAACACCAGGTCGCAGGGCCGGCTTTCTTTCAGGGAACCCACTTCTTTTCCTTGCGTAGCCTGCTCTGACGCGTTTCTCAAGATCTGTACGCCCATAAGGCTCATCAGCACTTGCGTTAGCCCCGAGCAGTCCATCCCCAATGCATTCTTGCCGCCCCACAGATAGGGTGTGTTCAACAAGAAACGACTCAGCTCTTTCAGTGAGTCTTCGCAAAGCGGCATAGGAGCAGGGAGAACCATTGTGGGGTCAATGAAAAACGGCACTCCCAACACTTCAAACGAAGCTGTCGTGCCCTCCACCTTATAATTACACAGGCGCGTGCCCGCGGTAAGAGGAATAGTCTGTCGGTTGTTCTTGCTCAGCGCAAATGCCATAGGCATACGCACGAAAGCAGTGCTCTTATCCAGGGCCGTTCTATAGTCGGTGTATTCCTGGTCGCTCATTTTGGTGAGCATCTTGAAGTCCACCCAGCCTTCCATACCATCCGCGTCGTTACGGACGCGAATCCAGCGCTCAGCCTCTTCCAGTATCTCTACCGTCTCGCCGAAGAGCAGTTGCGTCAGTTGCTCTGCGCATTCACTGCCCTCCCCGCGAAGCGGTACGATACTATGTAGGATTATTCCCTTATTCATTGACCCTTGACTTTTGACCTTTGACCTTTGACTTTTGACCTTTGACCTTTGACTTACCAAACTCTCACGCGTTTCTCGGGAGCCACATACATCGGCGACTCCTCGGTCACGTTCCAAGCTTCGTACCACGCGTCGATATGCGGCAGAGCACCATTGACGCGCCAGCGGCCCAGCGAGTGCGGGTCACTCTTGGTCATGTTCAGCACTTCCTCGGGTCGGATGTTGTTGGCCCACACGTTGGCGTAAGCCAGGAAGAAACGCTGGTCGGGCGTGAAGCCGTCCACGGTCTCCAGAGGCTTCTTGGCGGCAGCCTGTGCGTTGAGGAACGCTTTGTGGCTGACCTCCAGACCTCCATGGTCGGCTATGTTCTCACCCAGCGTGAAACGACCGTTGGCGTGTACACCCGGAGCTACCTCAATCTGGTCGAAGAAATCGGCCATCACCTTCGTGCGCTCCTGGAAGCGGGCGAAATCTTCTTCCGTCCACCACATATGTAGGTTGCCGTCTTTGTCGAACTGCGCGCCCTGGTCATCGAAGCCGTGGGTCATCTCGTGTCCGATTACCACGCCTATAGCACCATAGTTGAAGGCATCATCAGCCGACATGTCGAAGAACGGATACTGCAGTATTCCGGCGGGGAAACAGATTTCGTTGCTGGAGGGGTTGTAGTACGCGTTCACGGTCTGCGGAGTCATGTACCAACGTGCTTTGTCCACGGGTTTGTCGAGGAAACTGAGGCTGTAGTCCTGTTCGAACTTGGCTGCGCGCAACAGGTTCTCGTAGTACGTGATCTTAGGATCAATCTCCAGTGCGGTGTAGTCGCGCCATTTGTCGGGATAACCAATCTTCACGGTGAAAGCGTCGAGTTTCTCGTGGGCTTTCTGTTTGGTTTCATCGCTCATCCACTCCTGTGCATCGATGCGCTCACCAAGAGCCACCTGCAGGTTCTTGACCAAAGCCAGCATGCGCTCTTTGTTCTCTGCAGGGAAATATTTCTCCACGTACATCTGTCCCACAGCCTCGCCGAGGGTGCCATTGACAACTCCTACAGCGCGTTTCCAGAGCGGACTGGGTTCTTCGCGACCACTGAGTACACGGCCCCAGAAATCGAAGTTCTCGTTGAAGATCTCCGTCGTCAAAGCCGAACCTGCGCTTTGCATCACCTGATGAGTGAAGAGGATTTTCAGGTCTTCCAGCGGTTCTTCTGCCAACATCTTGCCTACCTCTTGCAGGTGCTCAATCTGTCCTACAGACAGGCTGTCAGTATGGATATTGCTGGCCTCGAAGTATGCGTCCCAGTTGATCTCGGGAACAAGAGCCTTCAGGTCAGCGATGCTCATCTTGTTGTAGTTGGCCTGCGGGTCGCGAAGCTCCACGTTGTTCTTGGCTGCTTTGGCCAGACGGGTCTCCAGACGCAGCACAGTTGCGGCCTTGGTTTCGGCGTCGTCATAGCCGAACAGGCGGAACATGTTCGCTACGTGTTTCACATACGCGTTACGAATGTTCACGGTTGTTTCATCCTCGTCGATGTAATACTCTTTCTCTCCCAAAGCAAAGCCGCCCTGGAATTCCTTGAGGATGTTCATCGAACTGTTCATCTCATCTGCGTCCACATACATACCGAAGACGCCGAACTGGTAGGTGCTACCCATGAGTTGGTCGAACTCGCTGCGGTCCTGTACGGCCCATATTTTCTCGAGTTCGGGCTTGACAGCGGCAATACCTTCATTGTCGCGGCGGGCGGTGTCCATCGCCATATTGTAGAGGTCGCCTATCTTCTGTTCTACAGTGCCGGCTTTGTGTTGTCCGGCGGCAATCTCACTAATCAGTTCATTCAGTTGTTTCTTGTTGGCCTCGCGAACCACGTCGAACGAGCCATATCGGCTGAATTCAGCGGTTAGCGGGTTCTTCTCCATCCATCCGCCGCAGGCGTACTGATAGAAATCATTCTGCGCCACTGCGGTGGTGTCGAGGTTGGTCAGGTCCAAACCTGTGGTCTGTTGTTTACTGCATCCTATTGCCATAATTCCCAATGCAATCAAAAATACACTCTTTTTCATATCTATTAAATTAATCGTTTTCAATCAGTTGGTGGCCTTGAGTATCAGCGGCATCACTTCTGAGTTGTCGTGCCAGCCCGTAAAGAGTTCAGCGCCTTGGCCTATTGCAAACACGGGCACAGCGGCGGCGCTATGCGAAGTGGTGGTCCAGCCGACATGCGCTTTCTTGTTGAGCAGTTTGATGGCCTTAGCAGCCAATGCCGACACTTCCGCGTACAGGGTTTTCTCGTCCTTGGCTTTGTTGTTGAGCATGTGTTTGAACAACTGCTGCAACTCGGCATCTTCTTCGCTCTTCACGGGGACTGCGTCATACAATCCGACCTCTTTTTGCAACAGGTCTTTCACCTGTTCCCACTTCAGTTTTTTGCCGTACTGCTCCTGCAGCGCTTTGATCTCATCGGAGAGTTTGCCCACCGACACTTTCTGGTTCTGCAGCAGTTGCAGGTCCAGCGTATATTTCTTGTTGCCAAGGGCCATTCCGCCGGTCTCGTGGTCGGCCGTGATGATGATAAGCGTCTCTTTCGGGTGCTTTTTGTAGAAGTCATACACCACTTGTATGGCCTTGTCGAACTCCTGCACTTCGCCGATGACCGTAGCCGCATCATTGCTGTGGCAAGCCCAGTCGATAGCGCCGCCTTCTACCATCATGAAGAAGGGTTTCTGCTTGCGTGAGAGGAAGTCGATAGCAGCCGAGGTGATCTGCGGTAGCGTCAGATCTTCGGGCGTCTTGTCCAAAGCGTAAGGAATCATGCCCTCGCTCGGTTGTGTGATGTCCTGTCCTTCATGCGACTGGATGAGAATCACGCGCTCCGTGCCTGCGACCTCCTCATACTCTTTATATCCGTGCGCGAAATGGTAGCCGGCCTCTTCGCACAACTTGTACAAATTGGGAGCAGAGGCATCGTCCTTGTCAGTGGGATGCAGAAAACTGCTTCCGCCGAAGAAATCGAACTTCGACTCAGCCAGTTGCTTGCCAATCTTGTAATACTCGCTACGTTTGTTCACGTGAGCGTAGAAAGCGCCCGGAGTGGCATGGTCGATACTCACTGAGGTCATGATGCCGATACTCCAGCCTTTGTCGCGCAGTATCTCTGCAATGGTCTCTACCGGTTTGTTCAGGTCGTCCAACCCTAACGTGCCGTTGTTCGTCTTCTTGCCCGAAGCCAGACACGTACCTGCTGCCGACGAGTCGGTGATGCCGTTACTCGTGCTGTAGGTGCTGAGTTGCCCCGAGACGGGGAACTGCGTCATGCATAGTTTCTCGCGGCCAATCTTCCCCTGCAGTTCTGCCTGGTACATCTCGGCGGAAAGAACCTGATTCGGGCCCATGCCGTCGCCTATCATGTAGAATACATACTTAACCTGCGCCGTCGCACACATCACGCACAGCACAGCCATTACTACTACTAAAAATCGTTTCATATCTTTTGTTTTTTTATACTTCTTTCCTACGCTGCGCTCCGGACGATCGCTTCGCGTGCGTGTTGTTTAGCCCTGCGGGCTGTTGTTGACTTTGTGTTAACAGCGTAGCTCATCAACAGCGGCTCTGCCGCTCACCAACATCGCGCAGCGATCACCAACACGCAGTCATTAACACGCAGTCATCAACACGCAGTCCCCACCACGCAGTCAAAAATCGCTGCAAAGTTACAACTTTTTTCTGATACTACCAAATAAAATGCAAATAAAATGTAAAAAAAACGACTTGAAGGTTCGGGAAAGGTGTTATTCTACGACGAGGTCGGCGAGGGTGGCGTGGGCGGCGGTGAGGAGATCTTGGGGCGCGAGGCGGAACTGGAGGCCGCGTTGTCCGGCGCTGCAGAAGACGTAGTCGTAGCGGGTGAGGGTTTGATGCATCCATGTTGGCAAGGCTTTTTTCATGCCGATAGGCGAGCATCCGCCGCGGATATAGCCGGTCAGAGGCAGGAGTTCGCGGACGTGAATCATCTCGACTTTTTTGTTGCCGGTTACTTTTGCCGCCTTCTTGAGGTCCACTTCGTCGGCGCCCGGAATAACGCATACGAAGAGGCCTGTTTTGTCGCCTCGGAGCACGAGTGTCTTGAAAATCTGTTCAATCGGTTCCCCAAGCACTTGGGCCGTATGTTCGGCGCCAAGGTAGTTCTCGTCCACCTCGTAGGCGATGAGTTCGTAGCTGATATGGAGCTGGTCCAACAGCCTCGCTGCGTTGGTTTTTTTCGTTTTCTCTGCCATAGTTTTTGAATTTGGGTGCAAAGTTAGTACTTTTTTCTGATAGTTGCAAGAAAAATGTGGATAAAAGTTGCACAGTTCGAAAAAAAGTATTAACTTTGCGGCCTAAAACGAACAAGTATGAGTAAGATAACAGAACTGACAGCCGCGGAAGAAGAAGGCCTTGAGTTGGAGTTTGCGCAGGAGATACATGCGGGTTTTCCTTCGCCGGCGGCGGACCATGCGGGAGAGCGTATAGACCTGGTTCGCGAGTTGAACAGGCATCCCGACACGACGTTTTACGCCGTCGTAAGTGGTGACAGCATGCGTGACGCCGGACTGCTGGACGGTGATATCATCGTGATAGACAAGTCGCTTGAGCCGCAAAACGGGGACATCATTGTGGCAGCCGTAGATGGTGAGTTTACGATTAAGGAGTTCCAGTACAAACAAGGTGAGGATTTTGGCTGGCTGTTGCCGCACAATCCTGATTATCAACCGATACGCGTGTCTGCTGAAAACCATTTCTCGGTATGGGGAGTGGTGACGCATTGCATCCATAAAACCCGCCAATGATGTACGCTCTGTGTGACTGCAACAATTTCTTCGTGAGCTGCGAGCGCGTCTTCCGTCCTGACCTTTGGGGCAAGCCGGTGGTCGTTTTGTCGGGCAACGACGGTTGTGTGGTTGCGCGGAGTAATGAGGTCAAGGCCCTGGGTGTAAAAATGGGCGTGCCGTTATATCAAATCGAGGGGCTGGTCAAGAAA
>ONXE01000239.1 GCA_900321775.1 uncultured Bacteroidales bacterium | reverse complement strand
CATCGGCCGCATGCATCTGGTTCGGCGAAAGCTGCTTTCCATTTGGCGCGAAACCGCTCTTCAGCTCCATCGGGCATGTCAGCAAACAGCAGTCCAATACTGAACATCTTGTAGCCCCATCTGGATCCCTCTTATAACCCCTCTTCGGCCGGGTCGATTCCAGCCTCAATCAGTGCCTTCCGTCTTTCGGCACGTTTTTTTTCCTGCTGATCCGCAGGCAAGTACGGAGAGACCGTGAACTTTCGGCGAGGAAGCTGCTGAAACGCATCTGCCGGATCATAGACAACGACCTTGCGCTGCGCGGCATTTTCAAGCTTTGCCTGCCATTCAATGCGAACGTCATCTGGCAGACTCCGGTAAAACGACGAGAAAGGCATGCTAATCTCAAACCACTCACGAACAGCACGAAAGCGCCTGTGGTAGAGGTGTACAAGGTAATCTCCCTCTCTCTGTATAATCCCCATCGGAGGGTTCCCTGGATTGAAGTCTGGGGCAGATACGGTCTTGTGCTCCTGATCAAGCACAGAAAGTGTGCCCAACAAAAATTCCCATGACTTGGACTGGTCTTCCATATGAGACGCGAACACAGGCGCAAGCTTCCCGACTACCGACATATATGTACCCAAAGAACTCTCCCGTTGTGACAGTGGAAATTCCTTCAGCTTGGGCTTGGCAAAAACTTCCACCATGAAGTCGAAGGCAATTTCGCGATCTGCACTGGACAACGCTGCAAGCCGATCACCGACAACTGCAACATAGTCATACTGCGGAGGATACGCAGTCTTCACAGTTTCGGCTATGTTTGTCAGTTCGATCTTCAAACATTCAATCAGGTTGTTCCTGCCTGGAGCACCCGACTACGGCTATAAAAAGCAATCCTACTGCTGCCAATATGTCTATTCTACGGATTTGCATTTACTTGCACCCCATCAAAATACATTCGTCCGTCGGAGGCCTCGCCTATTCGATGCGAATGCTTTTTTTTCTCCAAAAAGCTGGCGTTCATCGATCTGCGCAGGTCCGCTCTCTGCGACAACTTCCACGAAGTAATAGGCGTTTTGGTTGACCTCTGAGCGCCATGTCAGCACCGTGCCGTAATCGCCGTCAATTGCCGTCAGGATGTTGGAGCATGCGATGTTGTACCATGCGGCGCAGGTGCCGTGGCAATCGGCGGTCCCCGTATATGGGTCGGGGGCTACGGGACGCAATCCTCCATCCTTATCAATATGTGCCGCCATCATTTGTCAATTAGACCATTGACCAACTGCACCGCTCCTGGAGGGATGGAGTTTGTGTATGTCATCAAATCGGATGTGCGATTCGCAAGTGCAAGATTCATGGCGGCACTGGTATTGACAGCCTCGCAAACAGTAAGACTGTTTGATTCAAATAGATAACAAGAAATGGCATCCCAAATGTTAGTCTCTTGTGTTGGCATAGTTGAAAGATTTATGCGTGAAAGAAGATTGGTGCTCATTGTAAACGCCTCATTGTAACGACCGTCGACAGAACACGAATCCGCCAAAACCAATTGAAGCCCAAAGACCTGCCATGCGTTCGTATTCGCACCCATGTTGGCGATAGCTGTCCTGCACAAATTGGTTGCTTCATTGTACGCACTGCAATCCGGTTCGTTGCCGGACTTCTCAAGCAACAAACACGATGCTATGAGCCTGCATGTCGCAGCCTCGTTCTGTGACGCCCCATCGGCCACTCCCTTGAGTCGCCCCACAAGCGGCACCAATGACTTGGAGTCCCCGCTCCGCAGTAATGGCACTACCAACTCCATCATTGATTGATACGTATCTCCATCTGCGAACACAAAGGCCCCAACCAAGCTAATGGTCAGAACCAGAACACTACGTTTCATTGCGCCCCTCCTGTTGCAATATTGAAAACACTGCGTTTCCAGAAAAACCTGGCTTGTTTAAGAAAGCACTGATACTCAATCTCAGAATCGCTTATCCGTCTTATCGTGCATGCGTTATGCCCGCTTCTGCAGTCATTCGCCTTCATCCACGCATCGACGTCGCCAAGGCTGGTGCGGGTGTCGCACCACTGTCTAACTATGTCCACACCACCCTGAG